>NZ_VZZR01000036.1:0-46255 GCF_009650555.1 Pseudomonas sp. EMN2 | reverse complement strand
CCTGATCCCATCCCGAACTCAGTAGTGAAACGATGCATCGCCGATGGTAGTGTGGGGTTTCCCCATGTGAGAGTAGGTAATCGTCAAGATTCATTTCGCAAAACCCCTATCTGCGCATGCAGGTAGGGGTTTTGTCTTTTCAGGGTTCTATAGCGCTTCAGCCTCGAGCCAATTCGGCAAGGTGCGCTGTCACTTCCTCGCTCTTGAGCACCAGTACATCACCTTCCAGGGCGTCGAGCACCACTTCAGCGGTATTGCCGATCAAGGCCCCCGAAGTGCCTGTTCGCGCCACGGTACCGATGATGGTCACCACTGCGTTGTACTTCTTCTCGGTAAAGGGAATCAGTACATCAGCCGGCCCCTCCGCTACGTGCAGACGCTCCTCGCTGATGTCAAACTCTGCCTGGAAGGCCTTGCAGGCATCGCGATAGCGCTGCTCGATGGTTTCAGTAAGCTGGTAAACCGGGTCGGACGCCGACAGCATGGGCGAGGGGTGTGCGCTGATCACATGAAGCTCGCCTTTGGCCAGGCTGGCAATGGCATAGCCATGGTCGATGATGCTCGTATGCAGCCTGCGGTGGTCTTCATCCTGGTTGCCCACATCCACCGCTGCCAGGATCACCCCGCCCGTCCAGGGTCGCTCACTCTTGACCATCAGTACCGCACAAGGGCACTTACGCAGCAGTTTCCAGTCGTTGGGCGTGAGCAGTGCCTTGCGTAGCGGGTTATCCGGCCGATGTTCCTTGATTACCAGCTCGCAACCTTCGGCTTGTTGCACACTGATGATGGATTCATGCAGGGTGTCGTGCCAGGCCTGCTCGTGGGTGACATTGTCATACCCGTCATCATGCAACTGGCTGTTGAGCAGGCTCAGTAGCGCACTGTGGTCATGCTTCTTGTCGCACATCAGCAGGTGCAGGCGAGCGCCTGTCACGCCGGCGATTAGCTTGGCCCGGGTCAGGGCGCGGCTGTGGGCGTGCTCGGGGTCGAGAACGACAAGGATGCTGCGAACGGCTTGCATGGCGTGAACTCCCTTCTGAATGGCGACCAATGCCTGACTATAGTCGGCGCACCTCCTGCCGCCGCTTGATATGCGTCAAGAATAGCCACTGGCACTCGACGCTGCCGCCGGTATAATCGCCGGTCCTGCAGATATCTTTCGTGATTGTGAGTGTTATGTCCCAGATTCCTGAAATCGAAGCCTTCCTCGGCTGCCGTACCCCAGACGCCTGGATCGAGGCGGCGCTGGCCGACCAGGAAACCCTGCTGATCGATCACAAGAACTGTGAATTCAAGGCGGCCAGCACTGCGTTGAGCC
The DNA here is from genome assembly GCF_009650555.1 of Pseudomonas sp. EMN2. Lineage (NCBI taxonomy): Bacteria > Pseudomonadati > Pseudomonadota > Gammaproteobacteria > Pseudomonadales > Pseudomonadaceae > Pseudomonas > Pseudomonas sp. EMN2. The sequence goes on along the minus strand of NZ_VZZR01000036.1, from coordinate 44,937 downwards.
TGATCGCCAAATACAACACCCACCTCGACCTGATCAACATGATGTCGCGCCTGGCCCGTGAAGAGCTGGTGCACCACGAGCAGGTGCTACGGCTGATGAAGCGACGCGGTGTACCGTTGCGGCCGGTGTCGGCCGGGCGTTACGCCTCGGGCCTGCGTCGCCTGGTGCGTGCCCACGAGCCGGTGAAGCTGGTGGACACGCTGGTGGTAGGGGCTTTTATCGAGGCGCGCAGCTGCGAGCGTTTTGCTGCCCTCGTACCGCACCTGGACGAAGAACTTGGTACCTTCTATCACGGCCTGCTCAAGAGCGAAGCCCGGCACTATCAGGGATACCTCAAGCTGGCCCATGTATACGGCGATGAAGCCGAGATCGCCCGAGTCGTCGAACAAGTACGTGACGCGGAAGCCGAACTGATCAGCTCGCCCGACCAGGAGATGCGCTTCCACAGCGGCATCCCCATGGCCCGCGCGGCCTGATCGGCCGCTATTGGCGGCGGCCCAGCAGCAGGCCCACCACCAACCCGAAACCTGCAGATATCGCCACCGTCTGCCACGGATGACCGCCGAGGTATTGCTCGGTGGCATCGACCACCGGTTGCGCTTTCTGGCCCAGGCGGCTGGTGGCGTCACGGGCCTGGCGCAGCTTGAGCCCCAGCTGGGCGCGCAGGCCGTCGGCGTCTTCGCCGACCAGCGAGGCGCTGTCACTGAGCAATTTCTCGGATTCCTCGATCAACGCCTGGAGTTCGCTGAACACCTGGTCCTTGATCTGTTCACCATTGTTTTGCGCGGCGGTATGCCTGGCCATGTACACGTCCTCGTGCAGAGTGGGGTTGAACAGTGGATGCCGTGGCGTCGGGAAAGTTGCAGCGGCTTACCGGCGCCCGGCCGCTACGGTGTAAGATAGCGCCCATTTTCCAGTGGCAGGTATTACCCATGAGTTTCAATCTGGCCAACATGAGCTTCGCGGAACGGGCGCAGATCGAGGCAGAGAAAGCGCGGCTGTTCCAATACTGGCAAGGCAACCTGGCCAAGGCCAAGGGTGAAGCAGGGCGTCTGATTGCAGAAAAACCGCGACGCAAGGGCAAATGGGCGGAGTGGGTGCGTGCCGAACTGGACGGCATGTCGCCGCCCGAATTCACCCAACTGGTGCGCGTCGAGGTCAACAAGCTGATGGCCGCCGCCAACGCCGGCCGCTGAGCCAGGGCACTTTCAACCGGCCCCTGCACCAGCCAGGTCGAGCCACTCCTGCCGAGTGATCTCCCACACTTCCTGTGCCAGGCAACCGCTCACGAAGTTGCCTTGGCCAGTGCGCAGCAGGCGCATGCCGCCGCGCTGGGAAACACGCCTGGACGCTTCGTTGGGCGCCGCCTTGGGCACGCGCATGACCTCGCGCTGCAAGGTGTTGAACCAGAACGCATCGACCACCGCGCAGGCCTCTGTCATATAGCCCCGGCCCTGTTGGGCAGGCGCCAGCCAGAAGCCGCGGTTGTTGTCGGGCAAGTCCATCAGGCTGATGCTGCCGATCAGCTGCTGCGGGCGTTCGAGCAGGCGGATCGACCAGTGCCACTCACGCCCCGCAGCGATCGCCGGCAGGCAGACATCGCGCAGATAGTGCAAGGCACCATCCTCCGGGTAGGGCCACGGCACCAGGGCATTCAGGTAGCGCACCACTTCCCAGTGGGGGAACAGTTGCTGGATGGCTTCGGCGTCGCTCAACTGCAAGGGGCACAGCAGCAGCCGGGCGGTTTTCAATTCAGGTGTAGAAGACATTGGTAGGTCCTTTACCAATACAACGTGTTTACCAGCCGGCCGCTGTGGCAGCAGGCAAGTCCAGTTTGCCTTTGTCGGTGAAACGCACGGTACCCAGCAAGCCGCCGGCCAGTTTGCCGCGCAGCACATAAGGCAGCCCTTGCAGCGAATCCACCCGGCTCAGGCCGTAGGCCTGGCGCAGAAAGGCGAAGGCGGTGACGCTCACCGGCACCACGATCACGGTTTCGTCGTAACGGCCGATGTGCCCACGCTGGTCACTCACGCCAGCCGCCAGGGGCTGATCGTTGACCTCGAGATTGAGCGCGATGCCATTGAAGTCGACCGGCGTTTCGTTGGGGTTCTGCACGCGGATCTTCACCGCCATGCGTATCTCCAGGTCCTGGCCGGGCAGCGGGTCTATGCCGATCACACTGATGTTCAGCGGATCGCGGTTCTGCAACAGCGCGCAGGCATTGAGGCCCAGGGCCAACAGCAGGATCAGGCAGCAGCGGACAAGCATGGCGTTCAGGGCCTCGGCTTACGGGCGAGCCTGCAGTGTGGCAAATGCACGGCGGCGTTGAAAGTACGGCGCGTTATGAAAGATACTGTTTCTCATTAACGCCCGATAATCTTTCCCGACGGCCTTTCACCTACCGATGCTGACGTCTCCCGTGTCCGGGCTGCTGGCAAGTTTCCAGGAGCATTACGACGACCTGCTGCAGTTCCTGACCCGGCGCATGCGCGACCGCCAGCGCGCCGCCGACGTGGCTCAGGAAACCTACCTGAAGCTGGTCAAGATCGACGAACAGGCCGTTCAGGTGCTGCATGCCCGCAGCTTCATCTTTCGCGTTGCCGGCAACCTGGCGATTGACGCCCAGCGGCGTGAACAGCGCCTGGCAGCCAGCCACGATGACAGTGATGGGGCAGGGGAGGTCGCATGCCCTGCGCCCGCGCCGGAAGCCGCGTTGCTCGCCCGCGAGCGCTTGCAGATTCTTGATGAAGCGTTGTTGCAACTTTCCGACAATGCGCGCCAGGCGCTGCTGCTCAATCGCATCGAGGGCCTGACCCAGGCGCAGATCGCACAACGGCTGGGCGTTTCCGAGAGCATGGTGGCAAAATACATCGGCCAGGCCCTGCGCCATTGCCGCGACTGGCTCAAGCACAACCATGAATGACACCGCCGCCATGCCTGCACCTCACCCGCTCAGCAACCTCAGCGACGATGCCCTCGACTGGCAGGTCCTGCTGCATTCGGGCACGGCCACGGCGGCCGACCGGGCGCGCTACCAGCGCTGGCGCCAGCTGAGCGCGGCCCATGCCGAGGCCGCTGGCGAAGCCGAGGCATTGTGGCAGGACCTCGGTCATACCCCCACAGCACAAGCGCTCCACCAGCCACTTGCACCGCGCAGATGGCGCAAGGTGTCCGCCATCGCCGCCTCGCTGGCGATGCTGATGGCCGGATACGGCGCCTGGCAGCAACTGCCGGTGTGGCAGGCGGACTACCACACCAGTGTTGGCCAGCGGCAGAGCCTGACCCTGGCCGATGGCTCGCGGGTCACCCTCAACAGTGGCAGTGCGGTGTCGGTGGCGTACAGTGCCGACCAGCGCAAGGTGGTGCTGCAGGCCGGTGAAGCCCTGTTCGAGACGGTCGATGATCCCCGTCCGTTCGTGGTGGAGGCCGGTGGCGAGCCGGTCAGCGGTGGTACGGCAGTGTTCAGCGTGCGCCGCCAAGCTGAGGGCAACCGCGTGGTCCTGGCCCAGGGCGAGGCCCGAGTTGGCGGCCAGGTGCTGCAACCGACACCGGATGCCGGCGCCCAGACCGCCTGGCAGCGCGGCAAGCTGATCTTCAATGGCAAACCCCTCGGCCAGGTACTGGCGGAACTTGAGCGCTACCAGCATGGGCGCATCTTCATCCCCGACCAGCAGCTTGCCGCCCTCCAGGTCAGTGGCGTGTTCGACCTCGACGACCCCCATGCGCTGTTGCGCACACTAGAGCAACGGTATGGCCTGAAGGTCACCTACCTGCCGTTCCTGGCCGTGGTCTACTGAGCCCCGGCAGCGAAACAAAAATATTTTTCATTTCGCACTGCAAGTTCATCGAAGCCAGATCGTCGTAGTGGCACTGATCAGCCAACCCTACCCAATTACGACTGTCTGGAAGCTCATTCGTGAAGGCTACGCCCACGCTCCCGTACCGTTTCAAACACGCCTTGCTGTCCTGCACCGCCCTGGCCGCACTGGCAGGGCCACTGTTGGTCGAGGCCGCCAGCGCCACCCTGGCCAGCGACGTTCAGGCCCGCCAGGTACAGCTCGACCTGCCCGCCCAGCCATTGGATCAGGCGCTGACCGCATTTGCCGACCAGGCCGGCCTGCACCTGCTGTACACCACCGACGATGTGGCCGGCCTGCAGAGCCCGGCGCTGCAAGGTACCTTTGGCATCGAGCAGGCCCTGCAGCAACTGCTCGCCGGCAGCGGCGTCAGTTATCGGTTCAACGACGCGCGCACCATCACCCTGCGCAAGGCCGCGCCGCAGAGCGTCAGCCTCAAACCCATCGAAGTCAGCGTGGCCTCGCGCACCAGCACCGCCATCAGCGAGATTCCCGGCACCGTCTGGGTCGTCGACCAGCAGCAGCTGCGCGAGCAGATCGACAGCGGCGTCAGCCTCAAGGAAGCGATCGGCAAGCTGGTTCCAGGCCTCGACCTGGCGCCGGAAGGCCGCACCAACTACGGCCAGAACATGCGTGGCCGCGATGTGCTGGTGATGATCGACGGCGTCAGCCAGAACAGCTCCCGGGGGCTGTCGCGCCAGTTCGACAGCATCTCGCCGTTCAACGTCGAGCGCGTCGAAGTGTTGTCCGGTGCCAGTGCCATCTACGGTGGCGGTGCCACCGGCGGCATCATCAATATCGTCACCAAGAAGGGCGAGCCGGGGCCGCTGCGCTTCGAAACGCAGTTGGGGGCCAGCAGCGGTTTCAATAACAGCGGCGACCTGTCCACCCGCATCGCCCAGTCGATCAGCGGTGGCAACGAGCGGATCAATGCCCGGCTGGGTGTCTCGGGCGAGCAGAACGAAGCCTTCTATGACGGCGCCGGTGAGCAGATCTTCATCGACAACACCCAGACCGACCTGCAGTACAACCGCAGCCTGGACATCCTCGGCACCCTCGGCCTGGCCCTCAGCGATGAGCAGAGCCTGGACCTGCTGGCCCAGTACTACGATTCCGGCAATCACGGCAGCACCGGCATCTACTTCCCCAACTTGAACTACAACGCGCCCTCCGATCTGGAAGATGCCGAGCTGCGCGGCGGCTATTCCTCGGACCTTGCGCCGCGCACCCGGCGCCTGCTGCTCAACGCCAACTACCACCACAGCGACGTGCTGGGCCAGGACTTCTACCTGCAGGCCTCGTACCGCAAGGAAGACGACAACTTCTACCCTTTCCCCTACTACAACACCGGCAAGCCCACCGGCTCGCGGGGTGTGTACTTTGCCGGCTCGCAGCAGAACTTCGAAGTCACCAGCCTCAAGGCGCTGTTCGCCAAGCAGTGGGACACCCTCAAGCTAACCTATGGTGTCGACCTCGACCGCGAGCGCTTCAACGCCGAACAGACCACCTTCGATGCTCGCGCCTCATCCGCCAGCGGCGGCCTGGAGCTGGACGAGGCGAGCAAAGCGGCGCGCTACCCCAGCTATCGGGTCGATGGGGTGTCGTTGTTCACCCAGCTGGACTGGCACCTCACTGATAACCTGACCCTTTCCGGTGGTGCCCGGCGCCAGCAGATGGACGTGGATGTCAGCGACTTCAAGAACGTGCCCGGTGGCAGCAACGACTATCAGGTCAGCCTGTACAACCTCGGCGCCATCTACGACTTCAAGAACGGCCACCAGTTGTGGACCAACTACGGCGAAGGCTTCGAGCTGCCCGACCCGGCCAAGTACTACGGCAAGCCGGGCCTGTCGGTGGCCGACAACCCGCTGGCCGGGATCAAGAGCCGCCAGGTGGAGATGGGCTGGCGCTATGCCGACCTCGACTGGAATGCCCAGGCGGCGCTGTATTACACCTGGTCGGACAAGATCATCAATGTCGACAGCAAGACCCTCACCATCAATGTCGATGACCAGAAACGCCGTGATTATGGCTTTGAAAGCGCCCTGACCCGTTACTTCCAGAACGGTTGGGAAACCGGCGGCACCTTGCACCTGGTGCGTTCGGAGGAGGAGAGCGCCGACGGCGACTGGATCAAGCGCGATGCCCGCTATGCCTCGCTGTCCAAAGCCACCGCGTTCGTCGGCTGGAAGGGGGACGGGCGCAGTGCCCGGTTGCAGGCCAACCATGCCATCACCCTCAAGGATGATGCCCACCACCAGATCGACGGCTACACCACCTTCGACCTGCTGGGCAGCCAGGCCACCGGGTTCGGCACGTTCAGCGCCGGCATCCAGAACCTGTTCGACAAGCAGTACAGCACGGTGTGGGGCCAGCGAGCGACGCTGTTCTACTCGCCGACTTACGGGCCGGCGTACCTGTATGACTACCAAGGGCGAGGGCGGACCTACACCCTGACCTGGAACCTGGCCTACTGATTACCCCTTAGCCGAACTCCGCGAGCAGGTCCTCGACAAAAGCCCGTTGCGCTTCCCCCGGCACCTGCCCGCGATGTCGCGCCAAGGTAAACGGCACGATGAAATCCAGCCCGGTATCCAGTGCCCGCAACAGCCCTTGCGCCTCCCACGGCGCGGCGCAATGGCAGGGCAGGTAACCGATATGCCGTCCCGACAGCACCAGCGTCAGCGCGCTGTCGATCTGCTCCGCCACCGCCATGCTGTGGCGGCTCTGGAACGGCTCACCCTGCTTGAGAAAGCGATAGGGGTGGCGCACCTGGTCAACCTCCAGCAGTTGCTCCCGGCTGATATCGGCCGCTTCGAACAGCACGTGTCCCGCGCCACAGTACAAACGCTGGCGTTCCTCGAACAGCGGTTGATAGTCGAACGCCGCCTGGTTGCCCGAAAAATAGCTGATCGCACAATCCAGCCGCTGCTCCAGCAACAGCCGTTCGAGCTCTGCCGGCGGGGCGCTGATCAGTTCCAGCTGCACGGCCTCGTCACGCTGGCGAAAACGCGCGATGGCCTGGGCGATGCGCAGGGTGACGCTGCTGTCCTGGTTCTCGGCAAGGCCCACGCGCACACGGCCCAGCAGGCGTCCAGCCACACCGTTGGCCTGTTGGCGAAACTCCTCGATCTGCAGCAGCAGGCCACGGCTCGCCTGCAACAGCAGTTCGCCTTTCTCGGTCAGGCGAAACCCGCCTTTGCCGCGGCTGCACAGGCGATAGCCCAGGCGCGTCTCCAGCTTGGCCATCTGCTGGCTGATGCTCGGCTGGCTGAGCCCGAGCACCCCCTGTGCGGCACTGAAGCCGCCAGCCTCGGCTACAGTCACGAACAGCCGCAGCAGGTGCAGGTCCAGGTCATGGAGTTGTCCAAGCATTACATTGCTCCAGGTGAATGTCAGCTTTACACAGTTGCCATTTTTGCAATGTAACCCGGCAGGCATGCTGGCGGCATCCACCCATTTGCCGAGGTGTCCGCCATGCATCGAACGCTGTGCTTGCTGTCCCTGCTGATCGCCCTGCCACTGCAGGCCGAAGAGAAGGTCGTCAACCTCTACAGCTGGGCCGACTACGTCGCCCCGCAAACCCTGCAACGCTTCGAGCAGGAGACCGGTTACAAAGTCCGCTACGACACCTTCGACACCACCGAAGTGCTGGAAACCAAGCTGCTCACCGGCCGCAGCGGTTACGATGTGGTGGTGCCGTCGGCCACCGTGCTGGCCCGGGCGCTCAAGGCCGGCGCACTGCAACCGCTGGATGCGCAGTCGATGCCAGGCTACGCCAATCTCGACAAGGACCTGCTGGCCAAGCTGGCCGAAGCCGACCCGGGCAACCGCCATGCCGTGCCCTACACCTGGGGCACCTTGGGCTTGGGCATCAACGTCGAAGCCGTGCGCCAGCGCCTGGGCGATGTGCCGCTGGACAGCCTCGACCTGCTGTTCAAGCCCGAGTACGCCAGCCGCTTGAAAGACTGCGGCATCGCCATGCCCGACTCGCCGCAAGAGGTGATTGGCCTCACCCTCAACTACCTGGGCAAAGACCCTTACACCCAGGACAAGGCCGACCTGGATGCCGCCCAGGCCCTGTTGAAGCAACTGCAGCCCTCGGTCAGCTATGTGGCCAACGGCCGTCAGATCAACGACCTGGCCAACGGCAGCGTGTGCCTGGCACTGACCTACAACGGCGACGCCGCCATGGCCGCCGACCAGGCCCGCCGTGCCGGCAAACCGTTCGAGCTGATCTACCGCATCCCCCGCGAGGGCACCCTGGTGTGGCAGGACAACCTGGTGATCCCCAAGGATGCCCCACACCCCGAAGCCGCCAGGGCGTTCATCGCCTTCATGCTGCGCCCCGACTCAGTCGCCGCCCTGACCAACACGCTGTTCTTCGCCAACGCCAACCAGGCCGCCACGCCACTGGTGGACGAAGCGATCCGCACCGACCCGGACATTTACCCCCCGGCCGACGTGCGCCAGCGCCTGTTCGCCGACCGCAGCATGGCGCTGTCCGACCTGCGCCAGCGCAATCGCCTGTGGACCGCTTTCCGCAGCCGCCAATAACAACGACAACACCAGGAGACAGACCGTGGATCTCGCCCAGGACAACGACCAGGCCATCACCCGTGACAGCCTCTACGGCACCGCCGCCGAGAGCACCTACGCCGGCATCACCAGTTTTTCCCGGCGCCGCTACAGCCGTGACCTGCGCGGGGTCGACGTGGTGGTCAGCGGCGTGCCGTTCGACACCGCCACCAGCAACCGCCCGGGAGCGCGCTTTGGCCCACGGGCGATCCGCGCCGCCTCGGTGCAGCAGGCCTGGGCCCGGCACTGGCCGTGGACCTTCGACCCGTTCGACCACCTGGCCGTGATCGATTACGGCGACTGTGCGTTCGACAGCGGCACGCCGGCGTCGGTCCCCGACAGCATCGAGGCCCATGCCGAACGCATCCTCGAAGCCGGCTGCGCCATGCTCACCCTGGGCGGCGACCACTTCATCAGCTACCCGCTGCTCAAGGCCCACGCCCGCCGCCATGGCCCGCTGGCGCTGATCCACTTCGATGCCCACAGCGACACCTGGCCCGACGAGGAAGGCAAGCGCATCGACCACGGCACCATGTTCTGGCACGCCGCCCGCGAGGGGCTGGTAGACCCGGCGCGCTCGGTGCAGATCGGCCTGCGCACCACCAACGACGACAGCCAGGGCTTCGCCATCCTCGATGCCCGCCAGGTGCATCGCCAGGGCACCGAGGCGATCATCGCGGCGATTCGTCAGCGGGTGGGGGACATGCCTGTGTACCTGACCTTCGACATCGACTGCCTCGACCCGGCCTATGCGCCCGGTACCGGTACCCCGGTGTGCGGTGGCCTGGCCACGGTGCAGGCGCTGGAGATCCTCGGCGGCCTGCGCGGCATCAACCTGGTGGGGATGGACCTGGTGGAAGTGGCGCCCGCCTATGACCATGCCGACATCACCGCCCTGGCCGGGGCGACGCTGGCAATGGAGATGCTGTGCTTGTATGCGGCGCGGCACAAAGTGGGCTGAACCAATTACAGCTGATCGCGGGGCAAGTCGCAGCGGCGCACCGCGATGCACTTGAAGATCCATACTGAAACATCACGAATCATCTCAATCCGCATTCTCGCTTTTGTGTCGAACCCTGCGCGTCTTAGGCTATCCAACCCTGGAGCGCGCCTTTTCGTACGGAGGTGAAGCATGAATCCCACACTGCCAGCCCTGGCCATCGGCCTGTTGCTGAGCCTGCCGCTGCAGGCCGCTCCCGTTGCGCCCGTGCAATTGGCCGCCAGCGACAGCAACAACCCCTACAACAGCCCGATCCAGCGCGCCAACCCCAACAGCCGCCAGGGCAGCGTGCCTGCCACTCCCCCGGTGCGCGGCCCGTCCACCCAGCCCAACCCGCGCCCGCCGACCCTCGACAACCGGGGTATCGGTAACGGCGACAACCTGCGCCGCGAGCAGCGGGCGCCCAACCTGGAACCCACCCGGCCAGCGCGCGATTCGCTACGCGTGCCCTGAGCCCCCTCGAAGGATACGAGCATGACGCCACGCACCTGGTTGACCACCCTGGCCGCCGCCAGCCTGTTTCCCCTGCTGGCGCACGCCGCCTCGGAGCAACAGTTTTCCAGTGAACAGGGCCAGCTGACCGTCAGCACCGTCGCCGACGGCCTGCGCAACCCCTGGGCCCTGGCTTTTCTGCCGGGTGGCACGGACATGCTGGTGACCGAGCGCCCCGGCAACCTGCGTATCGTCAACGCCGAAGGCAAGGTCGGCCCGCCGCTGGCCGGAGTGCCCAAGGTCTGGGCCGAAGGGCAGGGCGGGCTGCTCGATGTGGTGCTGTCGCCTGACTTCGCCAAGGACCATACGGTTTACCTGTCGTTCGCCGAGGGGGGCGCCGACGGCAAGGCCGGCACGGCGGTGGGTCGTGGCCAGCTGTCGCCGGACCGGGCACGGCTGGAGAACTTCACGGTGATCTTCCGTCAGCAGCCCAAGCTGTCCGTGGGCAACCACTTTGGCTCGCGCCTGGTGTTCGACCACGACGGCTATCTGTTCATTGCCCTGGGCGAGAACAACCAGCGCCCCACCGCGCAGGACCTGGACAAGCTGCAAGGCAAGATCGTGCGCATCCTTCCCGACGGCAAAGTGCCCAAGGACAACCCCTTCGTCGGCCGCGACAAAGTGCGCCCGGAAATCTGGTCGTTGGGCCACCGCAACCAGCAAGGCGCCGCGCTCAACCCCTGGACCGGCAAGCTTTGGACCCATGAGCATGGCCCGCGCGGCGGCGACGAGATCAACATCCCCGAGCCCGGCAAGAACTACGGCTGGCCGCTCGCCACCCACGGCATCAACTACTCGTTGTTGCCGATCCCCGAGGCCAAGGGCAAGCATGTCGATGGCATGGTCGACCCGCACCATGTGTGGGAGAAATCGCCCGGCATCAGCGGCATGGCCTTCTACGACAGCCCGAGGTTCAAGGCCTGGGACCACAACCTGTTCATCGGCGCGTTGGCCACCCAGGAGCTGATCCGCTTGCAGCTCAAGGGTGACCAGGTGGTGCATGAAGAGCGCTTGCTGGGTGAACTGAAGGCGCGCATCCGCGATGTGCGGGTGGGGCCGGATGGTTACCTGTATGTGCTGACCGATGACAAGGATGGCGCCTTGTTGAAGGTGGGCTTGAAGCAAGGCTGATCCAACCCATCGCGGGGCAAGTCCGCTCCCACGTCTGAAAGCGATACTGGACTGCCCTCAGGAAGTTGGACATCAATCCTTGGGGGCAGTCCATACCGTGGGAGCGGGCTTGCCCCGCGATAGGGCCGAAACTGTCGTAACATGCCCGGCATGACCCCCGAATCGCTCTACCAACAGGCCCTGCACGACCGCGGCTTCGTCCCCGACCCCGCCCAGGCCGCCGCCATTGCCGCCCTGCAGGGCTGTTTCGACGCGCTGCACCAGCGCCAACCCACCCAGGGCCTCTACCTCTGGGGCCCGGTCGGGCGTGGCAAGACCTGGCTGATGGACCTGTTCCACCGTTGCCTCGAGGTGCCGGCCCGGCGCCAGCACTTCCACCATTTCATGGCCTGGGTCCACCAGCGCCTGTTCCAGCTCAATGGCACCGCCGACCCACTCAGGGCCCTGGCCCGCGGCCTGGCCGAAGAAATCCGGGTGCTGTGCTTCGACGAATTGTTCGTCAGCGATATTGGCGATGCGATCATTCTCGGCCGCCTGTTCCAGGTGCTGTTCGACCACGGCGTGGTCATCGTCGCCACCTCCAACCAGCCACCTGCGCAGCTCTACCGCGATGGCTTCAACCGCGAGCGCTTCCTCCCGGCCATCGCCGCCATCGAACGGCATATGCAGGTACTGGCGGTAGCCGGCGAGCAGGACCACCGCTTGCATCCGGGCGCCCAGCGGCAGCGTTACTGGGTTGTCGAACCCGGGCAGCCAAGCGCACTCGAAGCCGTGTTTCGCCAGTTGAGCCCGCAGGTGCCTGGCAGCGATCAGCCGTTGCAGGTCGGCTCTCGGCAGATCCGTACGCTGCGCCATAGCCAGCACGCGCTCTGGTGCCAGTTCAGCGACCTGTGCGAGCAGCCCCTGGCGGCGATGGATTTCATGGCCCTGTGCGACCGCTTCCCGGCGATCCTGGTCAGTGGCATCCCGGCCCTCGGTGGCGTCCAGCAAGCCGGGCGCATTGCCCGCGGTACCGAAGATGGCGCCGCGCGCGTCGTGGCCGGTGATCGCGTGTTGCCGACGCTGGCGCCCAAGGATGACAGCGTGCGCCGCTTCATCGCCCTGGTCGACGAATGCTATGACCGGCGGGTGGCACTGTACCTGGAAGCTGAGGTTCCCCTGGATGCGCTCTACACTCAAGGGTATCTGGCGTTCCCGTACCAACGGACCCTGAGCCGGCTACGGGAGATGCAACTGCAACGCTTCGCCTGAAGGAGCCGGCCATGCAGCCACTGTCGCAACACTTGCTGACCCAGGCCTATAACAATGGCTGGGCCAATCACCGTTTGTACAAGGCCTGCCTGCAACTGAGCCACGACGAGTTCGTCGCCCCGCGGTGCAGTTTCTTCCCTTCGATCAAGGCCACCCTCAACCACTTGCTGACGGTGGACTGGTTCTACCTCGATGCGCTGGAGTGCGAGCGGCGCGGCGAGGCGCCCGACCCGGATGGCGAGCGCTTCTTCCAGCCCGAGCAGCCCTTCGTCACCTGCGGCGACCTGCAGGCGCAACAGGCCCAGGCCGACCAGCGGCTGATCAGCTATTGCCGGCAGTTGAGCGATGACCAGTTGGCGCGTTATGTGAGCATCGTGCGCCCGGAGCGGGTGCAGCGTGAGCAGCGTCTGCGCCTGTTGGCGCACCTGTTCGAGCACCAGATCCATCACCGCGGGCAAGTGCACGCCATGCTCAGCGATACCACGGTCAAGCCACCGCAGCTGGATGAATTCTTCTGCGAGGAAGAGGCCGGTTTACGGGCGGATGATTTCGCCGAGTTGGGGTGGAGCGAAGCGCTGGTCTGGCCCAAATGAACGAGAGCGGTCAGTGAACGGCGTTACCCGCCGTGAAACCAGCCCAGGGTAATCATCGCCACCACGATGTAGCGCCCGCCCTTGGCCAGGGTGACCAGCAGCAGGAAGCGCCAGAAGGGTTCACGCATGATCCCGGCGATCAGCGTGAGCGGGTCGCCGATCACCGGCATCCAGCTCAGCAGCAGCGACCACTGCCCCCAGCGCTGGTAGCGCTGCTGTGCGCGCTCGAGCTGGCTGGCGCTGAACGGGAACCAGCGCTTGTCGCGCAAGCGCTCGATGGCCCGGCCCAGCAGCCAGTTGACGACAGAGCCCAGCACATTGCCCAGGGTGGCGATCAGCAGCAGGGTGGCCCAGGCCTCGGGCTGGCGCAGCAGCAGGCCGACCAGCACGGCTTCCGATTGCAGCGGCAGCAGCGTGGCGGCGCCGAAGGCGCTGAAGAACAGCGCCCAGAGGCTGAGCATCAGTAGTTGGCGACCACGGTGTCCTGGCCGTCGCGGGTGACACCGATGACCTGGTAGGCATCCTTGTGGTCACCCATTTCCATGCCTGGCGAGCCCATGGGCATGCCGGGGACGGCGAGGCCCTTGAGGTCGTCGCGCTTGGCCAGCAGGCGCACCTGCTCGGCCGGTACATGGCCTTCGACGAACTTGCCGTTTATCACGCCGGTGTGGCACGACGCCAGGCGCGGCGCCACACCCAGGCGCTGCTTGACCGCGCTCATGTTCGGTTCGACGTGGTCATTGACGGTGAAACCGTTGTCGCTCAGGTGCTTGATCCATTCCTTGCAGCAGCCGCAGTTGGGATCGCGGTACACGTCGATGGTTTCGCCAGCCTGGGCGAGGCCGGTGACGGCCAGCAGGCCGAGGGTAAGCAGGTGTTTGCGCAGCATGGTGGAACTCCTGTGAAACAAAAATGCATCTTGTTGGTGAGTGCGCACTACTGACCCTGTGGGAGCGGGTTTACCCGCGAAAGCGTCAGTGAACCCATTGCCGCATTCGCGGGTAAACCCGCTCCCACACGGCCGGCGTTCAGCCTCAGAAACGTAGTCGGACCCCGGCCACCAGCCGGGTCTGGCCAATGTCTTCGCCATCCTCCCGGGCCTGATCGGCGCGGTTGCCGTACAGGCGGTTGAAGCTGACCCCGACGTAGGGTGCAAAGCCGCGGGTGATTTCGTAGCGCAGGCGCAGGCCCACTTCGCTTTCGGCCAGCCCCGAGCCCTGTTCGCGGCCAGCGTCGTTGCGCCCGAAGAAGTTGGCTTCGGCGGTCGGTTCGAGGACCCAGCGATTGGTCAGCAGCATAGCGTAACCGGCCTCCAGGCGCAGCGCGGTCTGCTGTCGCTCGCCAGCGTAGGCGGTGGCCTCCAGTTCCAGGCCATACAGCGGCGTGCCCTGGATGCCGAAGGCCGCCCAGCTCTGGCCGCTGGCGGGCTTGAAGTCCTGGCGCACGCCGCCGACCAGCTCCCACCAGGGGCTGATGGCATGCCCCCAAAGGGCCTGCAGCTCGGCTTTGTGGGTCTTGCCTTGTTCACGCTCGCCCTCGGTGCGCAGCCAGAGGCGGTCGATGTCGCCACCCACCCAGGCCGTGGCGTTCCAGTTCAGCGCGCTGCTGTTCTCGAAGTTCTGGTACTCCAGCTGATCGACGATCACTGCCCAGTTGATAGCGCGGTCGTGTACCTGGTGACCGGGCAGCGGCGGGAAGGCGGCGCGGCGGTCGGCGTCGGTGATCACCGGCAATGGGGTACGGGGTTGGGTGATGGCGGGCGCGCCGTGATTCATCTGGCCATGATCCATCTTGCCGTGGTCCATGGGCATGGCTCCGTGGTTCATCTGTCCGTGGTCCATGGGCATGGCGCCGTGGTTCATGTGCTCCATCCCGGCGGCCAGCGCCCGCTCGCTGGCCAGCAGGGCGAACAGGGCGACGCCGGTGGCAATGCGGCGGTTGGTCATCTCATTCATCGACGCGTACCTCGCGGAACATGCCGGTCTCCATGTGGTAGAGCAGGTGGCAGTGGTAGGCCCAGCGGCCCAGGGCATCGGCGGTGACGCGGTAGCTGCGTCGGCTGCCCGGCGGCATGTCGAGGGTGTGCTTGCGTACCAGGAAGCGCCCCTGTTCATCCTCGAGGTCGCTCCACATGCCGTGCAGGTGGATGGGGTGGGTCATCATGGTGTCGTTGACCAGGGTGATGCGCACCCGCTCGCCGTACTTAAGACGCAAAGGTTCGGCGTCGCTGAACTTGATGCCGTCGAACGACCAGGCGAAGCGCTCCATATGCCCGGTCAGGTGCAGTTCGATGTCCCGTGACGGTTCGCGGCCGTCGGGGTCGGGGTAGGGGCTGCGCAGGTCGGCGTAGGTCAGCACCCGGCGGCCGTTGTCGCGCAGGCCCAGGCCCGGGTCTGAAAGGTTGGGGCGTGGGGCCATGGTCTGCATGTCCACCAGCGGGTTGTCGGTTTCGCTGGCAGGGTGTTGCTGCATGCCCGACATGGCTGAATGGTCCATGCCTGCCATGCTGCCGTGGTCCATCGTGGCCATGTTCGAATGATCCATGCCGGCCATGTTGCCGTGGTCCATCCCGGCCATGTTCGAGTGGTCCATCCCGCCCATCCCGCCATGGCCCATGTCATCCATGGTCAACACCGGGCGCGGATCGGGCGCGGGCACCGGTGCCTGCAGCCCGGCGGCGCGGGCCAGGGTGCCGCGGGCGTAGCCGGTGCGGTCCATGCTCTGGGCGAACAAGGTGTAGGCCGGCAGGTCGCCTACGGTCACCAGCACGTCGTAGGTCTCGGCCACTGCGATGCGCAGCTCGTCCACCGTCACCGGGGTGACCGGCAGGCCGTCGGCGGCAATCACCGTCAGTTGCAAACCCGGGATGCGGAAGTCGAAGTAGGTCATCGCCGAGGCGTTGATCAGGCGCAGGCGCACGGTTTCGCCGGGCTGGAACAGGCAGGTGAAGTTGCCATCCGGCGGCTGGCCGTTGAGCAGGTAGGTGTAGCTGGCAGCGCTGATGTCGGCCAGGTCGGTCGGGCTCATGCGCATTTTGGCCCAGGCCCAGCGATTGTCTGCCGCGTTGGCGAACCCCTTGTCGGCCACATCGTCGATGAAGTCGCCGACCGTGCGCTTGTCGTAGTTGAAGGCGTCGGACTGCTTTTTCAGCGTCGCCATCAGGTCTTGCGGCGCTTGGTCCGACCAGTCGCTGAGCAGCAGCACATGGTCGCGCTGGTACTGATGCGGCTCGGGTTCGCGCGGTTCGATGACGATGGCACCGTACACCCCGGCCTGTTCCTGCAGCCCGGAATGGCTGTGGTACCAGTAGGTGCCGCTCTGCTTGAGGGTGAACTGGTACAGGTAATCGCCGCCCGGTTCGATGCCGGCGAAGCTCAGGCCCGGCACGCCGTCCATGTTGGCCGGCAGGATGATGCCGTGCCAGTGGATCGAGGTGTCCTGGTCCAGGCGGTTGCGCACCCGCAGGTTCACGGTGTCGCCTTCGCGCCAGCGCAATTGCGGGCCGGGCAGGCTGCCGTTGATGGTCAGCGCGGTGCGTGGCTTGCCGGTGATGTTGACCGGGGTCTGGCCGATGAACAGCTCGAACTGCTGGCCGCTGAGGTCGTGCAGCGGCAGGCGGCCCTCGGCGGCCTGGGCCAGCGGGCGCCACAGGCCGAGGCCGGCCAGGGCGGTGGCGGCGCCCAGGCCCTTGACGAAGGTGCGGCGGGTGGGGGTAGGTGGCATGGCGTGGTCTCGGTGGTGGCCGTGGCCCCCATCGCGGGGCAAGCCCGCTCCCACAGGCGTGTGGGAGCGGGCTTGCCCCGCGATGGGCTGCGAACAGCCCGAATATGAGCCACGATCCTCGCCGCCAGCGCCTGTCAGTCACCTGAGGCGTGCATTACAGATTTGTCAGGCAGGCGCCTCGGCGTTGCCCAGGTCACGCATCAGCAGGCCGAACTCCAGCGACACCTGCTCGGGGATCGGCAGGTACACCACGTGGCCATCACCCGGTGCCACTTCGATCGCCTGCTGCTGGCGGTCGTGCAGGCGGTGCAGGTCGAAGTGGTAGTTGCCGCGCGGGGTCATCAGTTCCAGGTGGTCGCCCACGGCGAAGCGGTTCTTCACTTTCACTTCGGCCAGGCCGTCAACCCGCACGCCGGTCAGCTCGCCAACGAACTGCTGGCGCTCGGACACCGAATTGCCGCGCTGGTAGTTCTGGTACTCGTCGTGCACGTGGCGGCGCAGGAAACCCTCGGTGTAGCCGCGCTGGGCGAGGGACTCGAGGTTGCCCATCAGGCCCCGGTCGAACGGCCTTCCGGCCACCGCGTCGTCGATGGCCTGGCGGTACGACTGCACCGCCCGGGCACAATAGAAGTGCGACTTGGTGCGGCCCTCGATCTTCAGCGAGTGCACCCCCATCTGCGCCAGCCGCTCGACATGCTGGATGGCGCGCAGGTCCTTGGCATTCATGATGTAGGTGCCGTGCTCATCCTCGAAGGCCGGCATCTCTTCGCCCGGGCGGTTGCTCTCCTGCAGCAGGAATACCTGGTCGGTGGGCGCACCCAGCCCCAGGGTCGGTTCGAATTCACGCACGATATCGCCGGTGGCGTTCTCGGTGGCCGGGGTGGCCTGGTACTTCCAGCGGCAGGCGTTGGTGCATGAGCCCTGATTGGCATCGCGCTTGTTCAGGTAGCCCGACAGCAGGCAGCGCCCGGAGTACGCCATGCACAACGCGCCATGGACGAACACTTCCAGCTCCATCTGCGGCACCTGCTGGCGGATCTCTTCGATCTCTTCCAGCGACAGCTCCCGCGACAGGATCACCCGCGTCAGCCCCATCTGCTGCCAGAACTGCACGCTGGCCCAGTTCACCGTATTGGCCTGCACCGAGAGGTGGATGGCCATCTGCGGGAAGTGTTGGCGCACCAGCATGATCAGCCCTGGGTCGGACATGATCAGTGCGTCCGGGCCCATGGCGATCACCGGCGCCAGGTCCTTGAGGAAGGTCTTGAGCTTGGCATTGTGCGGGGCGATGTTGACCACCACGTAGAAGCGCTTGCCCTGGGCCTGGGCCTCCTGGATGCCGAGCGCGAGGTTGGCGTGGTCGAATTCGTTGTTGCGCACCCGCAGGCTGTAGCGCGGCTGGCCGGCGTACACCGCGTCGGCGCCATAGGCGAAGGCATAGCGCATGGTCTTCAGGGTGCCGGCGGGGGCGAGCAGTTCGGGCTTGGCGGGTGGGGTCATGGGTGCGCACCAGGGGCAAAAGGCGCGGATGCTACGGCGGCGGCGCGGCGCCGGTATTGATCTGGGTCAACGGCACTTTTGCGGTTATGGCGCGCACTAAAGTGTTGAGCCCCTGAGGAATGCCCATGAACGAGACCGTGTTGCAGAACAAGGCCCTGACCGCGCTGCTGGCGCTGGTGACCATTGCCTTCATCTGGATTCTCTTGCCGTATTTCGGCGCGATCTTCTGGGCGGTGGTGCTGGGCATCCTGTTCGCGCCATTGCAGCGTCGGCTGCTGTTGCGCCTGGGCGGGCGGCGCAACCTGGCGACGTCACTGGCACTGCTGGTCTGCCTGCTGATCGCGGTGCTGCCGGTGATCATCATCAGCATGCTGCTGGTGCAGGAGGGCGCGGCGCTGTACCAGCGCGTGGAGAGCGGCCAACTGGACATTGCCGGCTATATCGAACGCGGCAAGGACATGCTCCCCAACTATGCCCAGCATGCCCTGGATCGCATGGGCATGGGCAACCTGGACGGCCTGCGCGACAAGATCACCAAGTGGGCCACCCAGGGCAGCCAGTTCCTGGCGGGCCAGGCGTTCAGCTTTGGGCAGGGCACCTTCGAGTTCCTGGTGAGCTTCGGCATCATGCTCTACCTCTTGTACTTCTTCCTGCGCGAGGGCGCCGAGGTGGCGCGCAAGCTACGCCAGGCCGTGCCGCTGCCCGAGCAGCAGAAGCGCCGCTTGCAGCTGAAGTTCAAGCGCGTGGTGCGGGCCACGGTCAAGGGCAACCTGCTGGTGGCGATTACCCAGGGCGCGTTGGGCGGGTTCATCTTCTGGGTGCTGGATATCCCCAGCGCGCTGATCTGGGCGGTGCTGATGGCGTTCCTGTCGCTGCTGCCGGCGGTGGGCGCAGGTATCGTCTGGGCGCCGGTGGCGGCCTATTTCATCCTGACCGGGGCGACCTGGCAGGGCATCGTGCTGACCGCTTTCGGGGTGCTGGTGATCGGCCTGGTGGACAACCTGTTGCGGCCGATCCTGGTGGGCAAGGACACGCGCATGCCGGACTACCTGGTGCTGGTGTCCACCTTGGGCGGGCTGGCGGTATTCGGGCTCAATGGCTTTGTGATCGGGCCGTTGATCGCGGCCTTGTTCGTGTCCAGCTGGGCGATCTTTGCCTCGACCAAGCCACAGGTGCAGTTGCCATGAATCAACCGCCTTTTGCCAGGCGCAGACCACGCGGGCCAGGCAGTACCAGATTGCCGCTCCAGACCAGATGGAAGCGCTCCAGCCCTGGCACCAGGGCGTTGACCAGGCTGATCCCCTGGGCGCCCCGAAACACTTCGCAGATGCCCACCTGATGACCGTGCCGATTGAAGTCGTCCACCAGCACCTGCAGTTGCTGGGTGACCGTCTGTGCCGGTAGCGGTTCTGGCAAGGTGCAGTAGTGGCTGTTATCCAGCAGGGCTGCTATATCGCGCTGCTGGCAGCGTTGCAGCCTTGGCCAGGCCGCCAGTGCACCCGCTGCCTGCTGCAACTGCTGACTGGCCTGTGGCAATCGGCTGTTGAGTTGCAGCTGTACCAGCTCGCTCAAGGCGCGCTGCATGCCGTGCCAGGGGTCGAGTGAGGCGCCGCAGCCGACCACGTTGGCCTGCAAGGGCGAGGCCGGGCGAAGGCACAGGGCCAGGAAGCTGCGGCTGGCGAACTCGTTGCTGATGTCCAGCACGGCAATGGGGCTGTCCAGGCAGCGTTCGGCCTCGCCCCACAGGCGTGAAAGCGCCGAGCTGGCCGCTGGGCGCAGCACCTGGAGCACGGGTTCGCGGCGCTGGTAGTAGAAGTGGCGCAGCATGAACAGCGACAGCGCATCGCGCTCGATGATCTGGTTCAGGGCGTGCAGCAAAGCCTCGTCGCGGCTGGCGCCGATTGCTGCGCCATCGTTGCTGCTGTAGCGCCTGAGCCCACGGTGGTCGAAGTCGTCGCCTGGCAGTGGCTGGTCGGCGTAATCAGGGCGGGTGATGCCGATCGGGTAGTCGAACAGCGGCTTGGCGTGGAGGTCGGTGTAGCGCTGGCATGCCAGGTATCGGTCGGGCTGGGCCTTCAGCCAGGGCAGCAGGAAGTCGCCTTGCAAGTGCGCCTCGCAGGCCAGGCTTGCGCTGCTGCGCAGGTGCAACTGGCGTGGCTGGTGCTCGTCGAGGTAGTGCTCGAGCGCCTCGAAGCGTGCGCCTACACGGGCTTCCTCGAGCCTGCCCTTGCCGCTGCCCTGCGCAATCCTGCCGGTTGCCCCCTCGCTCAGGCGCATCAGCACCGAGCCAAGCCCGTTGCCCAGAACGGTTTCTTCGAGGCGCAAGCCAAGCAATGCCAGTTGCTCTTCGACGCGTACCTTGGCCACGTCCAGGCTGTATTCGCGTTCGGCGGGTCTGTTCATGAGGGCTTCTGCTCCAGTAGGGGCATAGGGCGGAGCAGTTGGTAGAACTGGAACAACTGCAAGGAGCCGGGGACCGCGGCCAGGCTGCTGGCGACTTGCAGGCCAAGCCTGCGCGCCTGCAGCTCGACGTCGAACAACACGCTCGATTGGCCGAACACCAGAGCCATGCCGCCGGGACGGATCAGGTCGGTGAGTTGCTCGAACAGCGCGAGGGCGCAAGCGCGCGTCATCATCTCGGCGTTCAGGAAACGCAGGATCAGCACGTCGCAACTGCTCGCTGGCATGACCGGCGCATGGGCGTCGGCGATCTCGAAACTCAGGTTCGGCAACCGATGGTTGGCTGTCGCATGGTCGATCATCGCCGCTGAACGGTCCGCTCCCACGCAATGACTGTTTGGCAGTGCGCGCGCCAGCGCGGCGATGAAGGTACCGGTGGAACACGCAGGATCATGAATGATTGCGCCGGGGCGCAAGCCGTGCGTGAGCAGGGCGATGCTGGTGTCGCGAAAGTGCTGTTCCTGGCGGTCCAGACGATCGGCCAGGCTTTGCGGGGCATCCCAGAAGCTGGGGGGCGCGACCTGCTCCCGGCATTGTGTGTCCAGTTCCGGAAACGGGAAATGGACCCTATGGCCCGAAGACGTCAGTGCTCGCCGGAACAGCGCCTTGCATTGGCTGTCGGTCAGCGGCTGGTAGCGGCAGTGCCAGCCCTGCTCGTCCCAGCGTGCCTGCAGTAGTGTGCCCAGCAGCATGTCGGGTGTCAGGCGGCTATCCAACTCGCCGTTGGCGCCCGGTACCCGGCGCCCCAGATACTCGATACCGTCGACCCGCAGCAGAAACAGGTTGTTGAGCCCGGGGCCAACTGGCTCGCTTATCCAGGCGCTCGATGTGATGCCGACTTGCTCCGTGACGGGCAAGGCAAGTACACAGGCCAGGTATCTGGCCTGTGCCTCGAACAATTCGCGGTTGATGGGCCTTTCGGTGGCTGATGGCATGGGGGCTCCCAGGCGCAAGGTGGCCTGTTGGCCCACCTTGCGCAAACACGTTACTCGTCGTTCAGTTGCTGCTTCTCGTGCTCAGCCAGGTGCTGCGCATCGATCTGCTGAGGCTGCACTTGGGTGGGTGCCTGGGTGATGGCCTCGGACGGCTCTTCGTGCTGGGAGTTGAAGCTGTAACCCATGTAGATGCCCATCTTTGATTCTCCGTACAAGTAGTGGTGCAACGACCATTTCGTTGCCGTTGGAATTCTTGCGAATCACCACTGCCTGTTTAAATGGGAGTTGTTTCCCTCTGCCTTGGTGCCAGTAAGGAATACGGATGGGGTAGGGGAACGCATGAGGGCGTAAAACCGGCAGCGCGCGATGGGAAAAGGCCTTGGCCTGCGTGGCGTTTGTATCTGCCGAGGCTGCAATTGCAGATGAAATAATTGTGGGTAACAGGGCGTGATGGCGCAGGCTTGTAGGTTCTGTTCAGTGCCGAAGCGGGAATAGCCTCAAGCGTGCCGGCGTTGTTTACCCAGGCCTGTAAGTCAAACCTTGCTCGATGGGCGTTGCGCCGCGCCTTGGTGAAATAACTCCATCAAGACGCGTATTCAGTGCCGGCCGTTGGCCTAGCGGAAACTGTAAGAAACGCCCAGATAAGCAGCGAAGCCTTCCCCCGGCGTCGAACGGGCGACATCCTTGCCGCCATCGTCATACC
The DNA here is from genome assembly GCF_009650555.1 of Pseudomonas sp. EMN2. Taxonomy (NCBI): domain Bacteria; kingdom Pseudomonadati; phylum Pseudomonadota; class Gammaproteobacteria; order Pseudomonadales; family Pseudomonadaceae; genus Pseudomonas; species Pseudomonas sp. EMN2. The sequence continues at coordinate 22,714 of NZ_VZZR01000036.1, read as the reverse complement.
CCGGCGTCACCGTCGCCGCATAGCGCTTGTCGGTCAGGTTGCGCAGGTCCAGCCAGGTCTGCCAGTCACGTTTCGGCGAATCCCAGCCCAGCCGCGCGCCGAGCAGGGCGTAGGCGTCGGCGGGGTAGCTGTTGGCATAGTCCACCTGCACCTTGGAGGCCATCTGCGTATTCACGCCGGCGTAAAAACCCGCCGGCCAGTCGTAACGCAATTCGGCCTGGTAGTAATGCATGGGGATGCCGGGCAGGCGGTTGTCGCCGAACTTGTCGTCGTCGCGGTAGTGAAAGTCGCTGAAGGTGTAGGCCTGGCGCAGGCTCAGTCTGCCAGTGCCGGGCTGCTCCCATAGCGTGCTGTCCAGGCCGGCTTCGACGCCCTGGTGCACCGTGGGGCTGGCGTTGAATTCCTTGGGCAGCGCCCCTTGCACGATCTCCACGGCCAGCAGTTCATGGCGAACCTGCGAGTAGTACCAGGCCAGGTCCCAACGGCCCAATGCCGAATCGCCGCGTGCGCCCAGTTCCAGGGTGGTGGCGGTCTGGTTCTGCATTTCGATCGGCTGGGTCGCCGATGTCGAGCTCCAGACCAGCGACCACGGGTGCGGCGGCTCCACCGAACGGCTGAGGTTGCCGTATACCTGCAGGTCCGGGCGGATGTCGTAGCGCAGGCCCACACGCGGCGCGTAGTCCCAGTCGTGCTGGCTGACCTTGCCGCCCGTGGCGGGGTAGCTCACGTCGCTCTCGCGACGGGTGTAGATCGCGGCCAGCCCGGTGGTCAGCCACAAGTCGGGGATCAGCTCGAGGTCGTTGCCCACATGCAGCACGGTGTCCGAACCCTGGTAGCTGAAGTCGCGGCTGCGGGCGCCGAAGTTGTCGCCGCCGCTGCGGGCGAACTGCGAGGCACCGCTGTTGGGCAGGTGCTTGGTGGTGCGCCAGCCGACCGTTGTCTTGCTCTCGTGGCCGAACAAGGTGTCGCGACGCAAGTAGTTCAGGGTGCCGCTGACATCGGTGTAGGCAACCTTCAGGCGCATCGGGCCTTCGCGCAGGTCCATGGGGAAGTCGTGATAGACCAGCCCGGCCTCCAGGCGCGAATCGTCATCGAGGAAGAAGGTGGTCTTGTTGCCCACCCAGGTGCTGCCCGGCTGCGGGCGGCTGTCGTCGCGGGCCAGGTAGGCGGCGTTGGCAGCGCGCGGGTCGTGCTTGATCTGGTCCTTGGTCAGGCGCCCGGCAAGCTCGTTCTCGGTTTCGCGGTAGCGCAGGTAGAAGCGTGTTTCCAGGTTCGGGTTGAAGCGGTAGCCGAGGTTGGCGGCGATGCCCTTGGCGCTGCCACTGCTGTGCGCCTGGTAACCGTCGTATTCCGAATCGGTCAGGGCCACGTAATAGTCGAGGTTGCCCAACACCTGGCCGCTGCTGACATGCCGGTGCTGGTAGCCACGGCTGCCGACCTCGTAGCGCACCTGCAAAGGCGCGGCATCGTAGCCGGTATGGGTGACGTAGTTGATCGCCCCGCCCAGCGCGAGGGCGCCTTGGTCGAAGCCGTTGGCGCCGCGCAGCACTTCGGCGCGGCTCAGCCACAGCGGCTCGAACAGTTCGTAGGGCGTACCGCCGGGGCCGGTGAGCGGCAGGCCATCGAACATCGTGTACACGCCCGAGCCGTGGGCACCCGGCGCACGGTTGATGCCCGAGCCACGGATCGACAGCTTGATGCCATCGTTGCCCGCCGACTGGGCGAACACCCCGGGCTGGTAGGCGAGCACGTCCTGATTGGTGGCCACCCGGCCCTGACCCACCTTGTCCATGTCCACCAGGTTGCTGGCGCCGGGGATCTCGCGCAGGCGCTGGGCGGCGGCTTGCTGTTCGGTCTGCCCCTCGTCGTTGATCAACACCTCGCCGAGCTCGACCGCAGGTGCAGCCAGCGCAGGCTGGGTGGCACTGAAAGCAACCAGCAGGCTGATGCATGACGAGAAAGGCAAAACGCAACGCATTGTACGACTCCGGGCGAAAGGCGAATGGATAGCGGCGGTGAGACGAGCGAAATGCCTCTCGGAGCACGAAGAAATTTGCTAATCGCTCTGCGGCTTTCGTCAGACGGATTTGTAAGAAGCTTCTTTACAACCGGTGCGGGTAGCGATTCGCGGCTGTGCCTTCGTAAGTTGATTGCAATGGCTTCGACGCCTCCCTCAATCACCCGTGGAGTTCAAAGATGAACGCAGAAACCCAACAGGGCGTAAAAACGCCGGCGACAGACCCCGTGTACCTCACGCCCCGCGAGCGGCAAGTGCTGCTGTGGTGCGCCTATGGCAAGAGTTCCTGGGAAATCGGGCAGATCCTGGCGTGCAAGGAGTCGACGGTGAATTTCCACATTTCCAACATCCTGCGCAAGTTCGATGTTTCCACCCGTGTGGCGGCCGTGATCAAGGCGATCCGCTACGGCATGCTGGCCCACTAGCGAGGGTCCCGATCATGGATGAGCGTTCGTACATGGAGGAGCTGGGCGGTGCGTTGCTGGAGTGGATGGTACACGATGGCCACGTGCTGTTCTCGGCACTGTTGGCGGCGTTGCTGGTCAGTGTGACGGGCAATCGGTCGATCCCCCGTTCATCTTCGCGGCTGGCTCGGCGTAAGAAGCTCCTGCTGGTGTTCGTGACTGTCGGCGTAGGGCAGGTGTTCGAACCGTTGGTGCTGTCGCTGGCACCCATGCTGTCGCGAGGTATGGCGGCGTTCGTGGCGGCTGTGGTGGTGATCCCCATCAGCCTGAAGGTCATGGATTGGCTCGATACCCTGGACTTGCGCGAGCTTGTCGAGCGCTGGCGGAGCAGGCGTTAGCCCGAAGAGGGCTCGAGCAGGCGGGCGGTCAGGTCACTGACTTGCTGCTCCAGTTGCTGGATCCGCTGTTTTTCCTGGATGAACAGCAGGACCGCCTGGCGGTCGTCGAGTGGGAGCATGCGCAGTCGATGGAGTGCATCGCGCTCCCAGTCGTGTGCCTGTTCGTCGTTCGCTTGCCCAAGAAGGAGCCAGTCCAGCGAACAGGCATGCTGCTGTGCTATTTCTACGCATAATGAATACGGAATGCTGTCGCGTACCTTCCAGCTGCTGAGCGTCTGCGGGCTCACCGACAGAGACCTTGAAAGCTCAGCGTCAGTCTCTGCACCGGTCAGATGCTTCAAGCGAGCCAGGACCGCAGCAAGGGCTTTAGTACTCATAACAAATATCCATGACTGGTTTGGTCATATTCCATGGGCTTAAACTACTCGCTACAAATACAACCCCGAGTGACAAGGAGCATTTCTACAATGAGCAATACCTGGCTGAAGAATACACCGCTTGATGCAGACAATACTGATAGCGCAGAACGATTATTCCCGCTTCCTGCCTGCCTGAGCCGTGCTCGCAGGTACTTGCCGTGAGTACCTACAAGCTGGTTTGTCCCCATTGCCAGGGGCGGATGCGTGTACGTACCAGCGTAGGGCGGCATATCTTTCTGCGTGTTGCCTACCTGCAGTGCATCACCGAGGCGTGCAGCTGGGCGGTACGCGCCGAGTTCGAGATGACCCACGAACTGTCTCCCAGCGGCATGCCCAACCCGGAAGTCAATCTGCCATCGGCCAATGGCGAGCTGCGTAGTGCGGCGCTGCCCGAGGAAAATCGGTACGACAACGATGTCAGGGATTAGATAAAAAAACACCCCGCATGAGCGGGGTGTGTTTTGACGCTTGAAGCTGATCAGCCGATCAGCTGCAGGCCAGCCTGTTGCACCATTTCCAGCAGTGGCTGTGGGTACACACCCAGCACGAAGGCGAGGATGGCGATGGCCAGCAGCATCACGCCGCCGGTGCGCTGTTCCCACTTCAGCGGGGCGTCGTGGCGACGCAGGTTCGGCTCGACCAGGTACAGGGTGACCATGACGCGCAGGTAGTAGTAGACGCCGATGGCACTGCCCAGCACCAGGGCGCCGACCAGCCACCAGAGCTGCGACTCGACACCGGTGGCGATGATGTAGAACTTGCCGATGAAGCCAGCAGTCAGCGGGATACCGGCCAGCGACAGCATCATCACGGTCAGCACCGCGGTCAGGTACGGACGGCGCCAGAACAGGCCGCGGTACTCGTACAGGGCGTCGGCGTCACGGCCGGCGTAAGGCGAGGACATCAGGGTGATCACGCCGAAGGCGCCGAGGCTGGTGATCACGTAGGTGACCAGGTACACACCCATGGCTTCCATGGCCAGGCCCTTGCTGGCGACCAGGGCGATGACCAGGTAGCCGAAGTGGGCGATGGACGAGTAACCGAGCAGGCGCTTGAGGTTGCTCTGGGTCAGCGCCAGCAGGTTGCCGATCAGGATCGAGGCCACGGCGATGACCGCCAGTACGGTGCTCAGCACGCCGCTGCTGGCGGCAGGGGAGAGCATGAACAGGCGCACGACCACGGCGAACACCGCGACCTTGCTGGCAGTGGCCAGGAACGCGGCCACCGGCGCCGGGGCGCCCTCGTACACATCCGGGGTCCACAGATGGAACGGCACCAGCGACAGCTTGAATGCCAGGCCGACCAGCATCATGCCCAGGCCCAGCTGCGCCAGCAGGCTTGGCATGCTGGTGGCGGCCAGGGCCTTGCCCAGCTGGTCGAAGGTCAGGCTGCCGGCGTCGGCATACAGCAGGGCCATGCCGAACAGCAGGAAGGCGGAACCGGCGGCCGACAGCACCATGTACTTGATGCCGGCTTCCAGCGAGCGCTTGTTGAAGAACGCATACGCCACCAGGCCGTAGACCGGCACCGACAGCAGCTCCAGGCCGATGAACAGGCCGGCCAGGTGGTTGGCGCTGACCAGCACCAGGCCGCCCAGTGCCGACATCAGCAGCAGCAGGTAGAGCTCTTCACGGTTGCCCGGGAAGCCCTTGGAACCTTCGCCCAGATAAGCGTGGGCGAGGGTCACGCAGGCCAGCGTCGCCACCAGCACGATGGCCATGTACAGGCAGGCGAACTTGTCGATGGTGACCAGCGAGGTGACCGCCAGCGGTGCAACCTTGAGTGCCGGCAGGATCGACAGCAGGGCCAGGTTCAGGCCCACGGTGGACAGCAGGAAGGTCTGCGAGTGGTTGCGCTTCCAGGCGATCGCCAGCATCACCACCACCGTGGTGATGGTGGTGATCAGCATCGGCGCCAATGCGATGAAGTGTTGAGTGGTGAATTCCATAGCGCTCTTACCGGGCCGAAGCGAGTTGAGTGAAAGCGGAACCGAGCCACTGCTGCACACCGCTCATGGTGGCGGCAGAGGTGTCGAGGAACGGCTGCGGATACACGCCCAGCAGGATCAGCAGGCCAGCCAGGCCCAGCACCATGACCATCTCGCGGGTATCCATGCCGGCCAGCACGGTGTCGGCCTTGGCCGGGCCGAAGTAGGCGCGGTGGATCATGATCAACGAGTAGACCGAACCGAACACAAGGCCGGTGGTGGCAATCACGGTGATCCACGGTACGTGGGCGAAGCTGCCGATCAGGATCAGGAACTCACCGACGAAGTTGCCGGTGCCTGGCAGGCCCAGCGACGCGGCGGCGAAGAACAGGCTGATGGCCGGCAGGTAGGCGATGCGGTGCCACAGGCCACCCATCTGGCGCATGTCACGGGTATGCAGGCGCTCGTACAGCTGGCCGGACAGGATGAACAGCGCGGCGGCCGACAGGCCGTGGGCCAGCATCTGGATCACCGCGCCTTGCAGGGCCTGCTGGCTGCCGGAGTAGATGCCGATCAGCACGAAGCCCATGTGCGAGACGCTGGAGAAGGCGATCAGGCGCTTGATGTCGGTTTGCGCGAAGGCCAGGAAGGCACCGTAGAAGATACCGATCAGGCCCAGGGTCATGGCGATCGGCGCAAACTCGGCCGAGGCGTTCGGGAACAGCGGCAGGGCGAAGCGCAGCAGGCCGTAGGCCGCGGTCTTCAGCAGGATGCCCGCCAGGTCCACGGAACCTGCGGTCGGTGCCTGGGCGTGAGCGTCAGGCAGCCAGGAGTGGAACGGCACCACCGGCAGTTTCACCGCGAAGGCGATGAAGAAGCCCAGCATCAGTACGTATTCCACGCCAGCCGGCAGTTCGGCCTTGAGCAGGTCGCTGTAGTTGAAGGTCAGCACACCGGTGGTGTTGTAGTTGACCAGCACCAGGCCAAGGATCGCCACCAGCATGATCAGGCCGCTGGCCTGGGTGAAGATGAAGAACTTGGTCGCCGCGTAGATCCGGGTCTTCTTGCCGTCCGACGAACTGTGACCCCAGAGCGCGATGAGGAAGTACATCGGCACCAGCATCATTTCCCAGAAGAAGAAGAACAGGAACAGGTCCAGGGCCAGGAATACACCGACCACACCGCCGAGGATCCACATCAGGTTGAGGTGGAAGAAGCCGACGTGGCGCTGGATCTCTTTCCACGAGCACAGTACCGACAGCACGCCGAGCAGGCCGGTCAGCAGGATCATCAGCAGCGACAGGCCGTCCAGGGCCAGGTGCACGCTGATGCCGAAGCGCTTGATCCACTCGAACTTGTATTCGAGGGCCCAATGCGGTTCGGCGCCCGGCGCCGGGGCCAGGGTGTAGTCGCCGTTAGCCCACAGCCACAGGCCGATGCCGAGCAGCAGGGACATGGTCAGCAGCGCGATCCAGCGGGGCAGGGTGGCGCCGAAGCGCTCACCCAGCCAGCACAGGAGGCCGCCGATGAAGGGGATCAGGATCAGCCAAGGCAAAATCATGACGGGTTGGTTTCCTTTGGCAAAGTCGCAAGGTTCTTCATAGTCATACCGCAGCCACTACCACGGCGCCCAGCACCAGTACGGCGCCGACGGCGATCGAGGCGGTGTACCAACGCAGCTGGCCGGTCTCGGTCTTGCTCATGGCGACGTTGCCGCCGCGAGCCATCCGTGGGATCAGGCCGATGCTGCGGTCCACCGGGTCCTTGCGCAGGATGTGGCAGATCAGCAGGTAAGGTTTGACGAACAGCTTGTCGTAGATCCAGTCGAAGCCCCAGGCGGCGAACCACCAGGCCGACAGGACGCGACCGATACCACTGTTGGCGATGCTGCTGACGAAGCGGCGCTTGCCCAGGAACAGCAGGGCCGACAGCAGGATACCGGCGATGGCGATGGCGCCCGAGGCGATCTCCAGCGAGTGCTTGGCTTCGCCACCGGCGTGGCCGGCGCTCTCAGGCAGCACGCCTGCCAGTGGCGGGTGAATCCAGGCGCCGATGAAGGTCGACAGCACGATCAGCACGCCCAGCGGCAGCCAGTGGCTGATGCCGTGGCCGGCGTGGGCTTCGGTCTTGGCTTCGCCGTGGAAGGCGATGAAGATCAGGCGGAAGGTGTACAGCGAGGTCATGAACGCGCCGACCAGGCCGGCGTACAGCAGGCCGGTATTGCCGCTGGCGAAGGCTTCCCAGAGGATCTCGTCCTTGGAGTAGAAGCCCACGGTCAGGATCGGCAGGGCGGCCAGTGCAGCGCCACCGACCACGAAGCTGGCATAGGCCAGCGGCAGTTTCTTCCACAGACCGCCCATCTTGAAGATGTCCTGCTCGTGGTGGCAGGCAACGATCACCGCACCGGAGGCAAGGAACAGCAGGGCCTTGAAGAAGGCGTGGGTCATCAGGTGGAAGATCGCCGCATCCCACGCGCCAACGCCCAGGGCCAGGAACATGTAGCCGATCTGGCTCATGGTCGAGTAGGCGAGGATACGCTTGATGTCGGTCTGCACCAGCGCGGCGAAGCCGGCCAGTACCAGGGTCACGCCACCGACGACACCTACCAGGTGCAGCACGTCCGGCGCCAGCAGGAACAGGCCGTTGGTACGGGCGATCAGGTACACGCCCGCGGTCACCATGGTTGCGGCGTGGATCAGTGCCGAAACCGGGGTCGGGCCCGCCATCGCGTCGGCCAGCCAGGTCTGCAGCGGCAGCTGGGCCGATTTACCGACCGCGCCGCCCAGCAGCATCAGGGTGGCCAGGACCATCCAGGTGTCACCGGCCTGGAACTTCTGCGGTGCCAGCACCAGCAGTTCCTGCACGTTCAGCGTGCCCAGCTGGGCGAACAGGATGAACAGGCCGATGGCCATGAACACGTCGCCGATGCGGGTGACGATGAATGCCTTGAGCGCCGCGTTACCGTTGTTGCGGTTGCTGTAGTAGAAACCGATCAACAGGTACGAGCACAGGCCCACGCCTTCCCAGCCGAAGTAGATGAACAGCAGGTTATCGCCCAGCACCAGGAACAGCATGCTGGCGATGAACAGGTTGGTGTACGAGAAGAAGCGCGAGTAACCGGCTTCGCCACGCATGTACCAGGAGGCGAACAGGTGGATCAAAAAGCCCACGCCGGTGACCACGCCCAGCATGGTGACCGACAGGCCATCCACGTACAGGGTGAAGTTCGGCGCGAAGCCGTCCACCGACATCCACTGCCACAGCAGCTGGCTGTACGCACCGCCCTCAGGCGGGGCGACGTTGAACTGCCAGATCACGTAGGCAGCGGTGGCCGCCGACAGACCGACCGAGCCGACGCCGATCAGCGCGGACAGGTTCTCCGAGAACCGTCCACGGGAGAACGACAGCAGCAAGAAGCCGATCAGGGGGAATACGAACGTCAGGAAGATAAGGTTCATCCGCGCATCTCACTGGCAGCATCGATGTCGAGAGTGTGGAAGCGGCGATACAGCTGCAGCAGGATCGCCAGGCCAATGCTGGCCTCGGCGGCTGCCAGGCTGATCACCAGAATGAACATCACCTGGCCGTCGGGCTGGACCCAACGGGCACCGGCGACGATGAACGCCAGGGCAGAGGCGTTCATCATGACTTCCAGGCTCATGAGCACGAAGAGGATGTTGCGGCGGACCATCAGGCCAACCAGACCTAAGCAGAACAGGATGCCGGCGACCGCCAGACCATGCTCGAGAGGGATAGCACCCATGATTTACTCCTTCGCCTCGTTGCGGCCCAGGTGGAAGGCGGTGACGGCTGCCGCGAGCAGCAGCATCGAGGCCAGTTCGACCACCAGCAGGTACGGCCCGAACAGGCTGATGCCGACTTCTTTGGCGCTGACGGTAGTACCGCTGATGGCGGCGCCCGACGGGCTGACGAACAGCACGTACAGCAGCTCCAGCAGCAGCAGGGCGGCGAGGATCACCGGCCCCGCCCAGATGCCGGGCTTGAGCCAGCCGCGTTCCTGGGCGACCGAGGCCGGCCCGAGGTTGAGCATCATCACCACGAACACGAACAGCACCATGATGGCACCGGCGTAGGCGATCACTTCCAGGGCGCCGGCAAACGGCGCACCGAGGGAGAAGAAGATCATCGCCACGGAAATCAGCGAGATGATCAGGTAGAGCAGGGCGTGCACCGGGTTGGTGCCGGTCACCACGCGCAGCGTGGAGACAACGGCGACACCGGATGCGAAGTAGAAAGCGAATTCCATCTTTCTGTCCTTATGGGAGCAAGCTCTTCACGTTGATCGGCTCGGCTTCGTTCTGCGCAGAGCCTTTCGGCTTGCCAGCGATGGCCATACCGGCAACACGGTAGAAGTTGTAGTCAGGGTTCTTGCCGGGGCCGGAGATCAGCAGATCTTCTTTCTCGTACACCAGGTCCTGACGCTTGAACTCGGCCATTTCGAAATCCGGGGTGAGCTGGATCGCGGTGGTCGGGCACGCTTCTTCACACAGGCCGCAGAAGATGCAACGCGAGAAGTTGATGCGGAAGAACTCGGGGTACCAACGACCGTCCTCGGTCTCGGCCTTCTGCAGCGAGATGCAGCCGACCGGGCAGGCCACCGCGCAGAGGTTGCACGCCACGCAGCGCTCCTCGCCGTCGGGGTCGCGGGTGAGGACGATGCGGCCGCGGTAGCGCGGCGGCAGGTACACGGGTTCTTCGGGGTACTGCAGGGTGTCGCGCTTGCGGAACCCGTGGGAGAACACCATCACCAGGCTGCGCAGCTGAGTGCCGGTGCCCTTAACGATGTCGCCGATATACTTGAACATGGGTCAAATCCTCACTGGGCCGCGACGGCTGGCGTGTTGTAGAGCACGATCGCAGCGGTCACCAGCAAATTGATCAGGGTCAGCGGCAGGCAGAACTTCCAGCTGAAGTCCATCACCTGGTCATAGCGTGGGCGCGGGATCGAGGCGCGCAGCAGGATGAACAGCATGATGAAGAACGCGGTCTTCAGGGCGAACCAGAAGAACGGCAGCTGCGGCAGCAGGTCGAACGGACCGTGCCAGCCACCGAAGAACAGGGTGACCAGCAGCGCCGAGATCAGGATGATGCCGATGTATTCACCAACGAAGAACATGCCCCATTTCATGCCGGCGTATTCGATGTGGTAGCCGTCGGCCAGTTCCTGTTCCGCTTCCGGCTGGTCGAACGGGTGACGGTGAGTCACGGCGACGCCAGCGATGAAGAAGGTGCAGAAGCCGAAGAACTGCGGAATGATGAACCACAGGTTCTGGGCCTGGTATTCAACGATGTCGCGCATGTTGAACGAGCCAACCTGCACTACCACGCCCATCAGCGCCAGGCCCAGGAACACCTCGTACGACACGGTCTGCGCCGAAGCACGCAAGCTGCCCAGCAGGGCGTACTTGTTGTTCGACGACCAGCCGGCGAACAGCACCGCGTAGACCGAAAGGCCAGCCATGGCGAAGAAGAACAGCAGGCCGATGTTCAGGTCGGCCACGCCCCAGCCCGGGGTGATCGGGATGATCGAGAAGCCGATCAGCAGGGCGCTCATGGCCACGACCGGCGCCAGGGTGAAGATCATCTTGTCGACGAAGGGCGGGTTCCAGTCTTCCTTGAAGAACATCTTCAGCATGTCGGCAGCGATCTGGAACATGCCGAACGGGCCGACGCGGTTCGGACCGTAACGGTCCTGCCACCAGCCCAGCAGGCGACGCTCGACGAAGCTGAGCAGGGCGCCGCAGACCACCACGGCCAGCAGCACCACGATGGCCTTGACGACCTGAATGATCACGTCGATCACTTCGGGGGTGAACCAGCTCATTGTGCTGCCTCCTGCAGGCCTTCGACGGATGCACCGAAGATGGCGGGCGGAATGCCGGCCAGGCCTTTGGGCAACGCAACCAGGCCAGCGCCCAGCTCTTCATTGATACGCAGCGGCAGGCGCAGCGACACACCGGCCACGTTCAGGCTCAGCATCGCGCCGTCGTTGACGCCCAGGCGGTCGGCTTCGGACTTGGCCAGGCCGACGTAGGCGGCCGGGATGCGCTCCTGCACGGGGGCGGCGCGCGAGGAGGACTCTTCGCTGCCGAACAGGTGGAAGAACGGCACGGCGGTCCAGGTGCCACGGGCCGGGTTGAACGCGCCAGGAATGGCGGTGAACCAGCTCAGGCGGTCGCCTTGGGATTCGATCAGACGCACGCCCGGGTCACCGGCACGCAGGTGGCCGCCGACTTCGTCCTGGAACTTGTTCCAGGCTTGCGGCGAGTTCCAGCCCGGCGACCAGGCGAACGGCACCTGCTGACGCGGTTCGGCCGAACCCGAGTAGCCTTCCATGGAGAAGGCGAACGCGGTGTCCTTGTCCTGCGGGGTACGCGGCTCGTGCACGCTGATGTTGGCGCGCATGGCGGTACGGCCCGAGTAGCGCAGCGGCTCGCGGGCCAGCTTCATGCCCTTGATGCGGAACGCGGCGCTTGGCGCTGCGTTGACGATGCCGGCCAGTTGCGGGGCGGCTTCGGCGCAGGCGCTGGTGACGTGGTCCAGCTGGGTCCAGTCCACCGGCTTGTTGAGCAGGGTGGCACGCAGGGCGTGCATCCAGCGCCAGCCTTCGTGGATCTGGATGCTGCTGTCCAGGTACTGCGGGTCGAACACCTGGAAGAAGCGCTGGGCACGGCCTTCCTGGCTGACCAGGGTGCCGTCGCCTTCGGCGAACGAGGCGGCTGGCAGCACCAGGTGGGCGCGGTCCAGGGTCGGGGTCTTGGAGTGGTCGGCGACGATCACCACCTTGGCTGCGGCCAGGGCGGCGTCGACCTTGGCGGCCGGTACGCGGGCGTACAGGTCGTTTTCCAGCACCACGATGGCGTCGGCCTTGCCGCTGATCACGGCGTCCAGTGCAGCGTCGATGGACTCACCGCCCATCATCGCCATGCCGAGGCTGTTGGCCTCAGGAACCACCAGGCTCAGCGAGCCGTTCTTCTCGCGCAGCTTGAGGGCCTTGGCGATGTTGGCGGCGGCTTCGATCAGCGCAGGGTCGGCCAGCGAGGTACCGGCAACCACCAGTGGGCGCTGGGCAGCGACCAGGGCGTCGGCGATGCGCTGGGCCAGGGCCTTGGCTTCGCTGTCCAGGCCTTCGACGGCAGGGGCGCTCGGGTCGATGGCGTGGGCCACGGCGAAACCGATGCGGGCGAGGTCGGCGGGAGCGGCGTGTACACACTCTTCGGCCACGTCGTCCAGCTTGGTTTCAGCCAGCGAGGCGATGAACAGCGGGTACAGCGCGTGCTGGCCGATGTTCTTCACCGCAGCGTCCAGCCAAGGCTGTACGCGCATGGCGTCGGCCATGGCTTCGGCCTTGCCCTTGGTGGCCTGGCGTACGGCCAGGGCAACACGGGCGGCGGTCTGGGTGAGGTCTTCGCCGAGCACGAACACGGCGTCGTGGTCTTCGATGTCGCGCAGGGTCGGCACCGGCAGCGGGCTGTTGTTCAGCACGTTCAGCGCCAGGCGCACACGGGCCAGTTCACCGGCTTCCATACCCGAGTAGAAGTACTCGGCGCCGACCAGCTCGCGCAGGCCGTAGTTGCTTTCGAGGCTGGCGCGTGGCGAGCCGATACCGACGATGGTGCGGCCGCGCAGCAGGTCGGCGGCCTTGTCCAGGGCGGCGTCCAGGCTCAGCTTGCTGCCATCGGCGAGGAACGGCTGGCGTGGGCGGTCCTTGCGGTTGACGTAGCCATAGCCGAAGCGGCCACGGTCGCACAGGAAGTACTGGTTCACCGAGCCGTTGAAGCGGTTCTCGATGCGGCGCAGTTCGCCGTAGCGCTCACCCGGGCTGATGTTGCAACCGCTGGAGCAGCCATGGCAGATGCTCGGGGCGAACTGCATGTCCCACTTGCGGTTGTAGCGCTCGGAGTGGGTCTTGTCGGTGAACACACCGGTCGGGCAGACCTCGGTGAGGTTGCCGGAGAACTCGCTTTCCAGCACGCCGTCTTCAACGCGACCGAAGTACACGTTGTCGTGGGCGCCGTATACGCCCAGGTCGGTGCCGCCGGCGTAGTCCTTGTAGTAGCGCACGCAGCGGTAGCAGGCGATGCAGCGGTTCATCTCGTGGGCGATGAACGGGCCGAGGTCCTGGTTCTGGTGGGTACGCTTGGTGAAACGGTAGCGGCGCTCGTTGTGGCCGGTCATTACCGTCATGTCCTGCAGGTGGCAGTGACCGCCTTCCTCGCACACCGGGCAGTCGTGCGGGTGGTTGGTCATCAGCCATTCGACGACGCTGGCGCGAAACGCCTTGGACTCTTCGTCTTCGATGGAGATCCAGGTGCCGTCGGAGGCCGGGGTCATGCAGGACATGACGATACGACCACGGGTGTCGTTCTCGTCGGTGTACTGCTTGACCGCGCACTGCCGGCAGGCGCCGACGCTACCGAGCGCCGGGTGCCAGCAGAAATAGGGGATGTCGAGGCCGAGTGACAGACACGCCTGTAACAGGTTGTCCGCACCGTTGACTTCGAGCGCTTTGCCGTCTACGTGGATAGTGGCCATTGTTCAAAGTTCTTCGTTGGCCCGCGTGAGCGGGCGTGGCTAATGGAAATCGGTGAGCCTGCGGCCAGCCACGAGTCGTTCGGGCCGGCCAGCGGGCTGGCGGATGGCACGGACCATCCGCTGTTTCATCTTGTTATGCGCCGACCACGATCGGCTTCGCCAGGTTCGGGCGCAGGGTGCCAGCGCTTTCTGGCGCCACACCGGCCTCGAACTCCGAGCGGAAGTATTTGATGGCACTGCCCAATGGCTCGACGGCACCCGGTGCGTGAGCACAGAAGGTACGGCCTGGGCCGAGGAAGTTGACCAGACCCAGCAGGGTCTCGATGTCTTCGGCGCGGCCCTGGCCTTTCTCCAGGGCGCGCAGCATCTTCACGCTCCACGGCAGGCCGTCACGGCACGGGGTGCACCAGCCGCACGATTCGCGGGCGAAGAACTCTTCCATGTTGCGCAGCAGCGACACCATGTTGACGCTGTCGTCCACCGCCATGGCAAGGCCCGTACCCATGCGGGTGCCGACCTTGGCGATGCCACCGGCGTACATCTGCGCATCGAGGTGCTCGGGCAGCAGGAAGCCGGTACCGGCGCCGCCTGGCTGCCAGCACTTGAGCTTGAAGCCGTCGCGCATGCCACCGGCGTAGTCTTCGAACAGCTCGCGGGCGGTCACGCCGAACGGCAGCTCCCACAGGCCAGGGTTCTTCACCTTGCCGGAGAAGCCCATCAGCTTGGTGCCGTGGTCTTCGCTGCCTTCGCGGGCCAGCGACTTGTACCAGTCGTTGCCGTTGGCGACGATGGCCGGCACGTTGCACAGGGTCTCGACGTTGTTCACGCAGGTAGGCTTGCCCCACACGCCAACGGCGGCAGGGAAGGGCGGTTTGGAGCGCGGGTTGGCGCGGCGGCCTTCGAGCGAGTTGATCAGTGCGGTTTCTTCACCGCAGATGTAGCGCCCGGCACCGGTGTGCACGAACAGCTCGAAGTCGAAGCCCGAACCGAGGATGTTCTTGCCCAAAAGGCCTGCGGCCTTGGCTTCGTCGATGGCGCGGTTGAGGTTCTTCGCCGCGGTGGTGTATTCGCCACGCAGGAAGATGTAGCCGCGGTAGGCCTTCAGCGCGCGGGCGCTGATCAGCATGCCTTCGACCAGCAGATGGGGCTGTTGCTCCATCAGCATGCGGTCCTTCCAGGTGTTGGGCTCCATTTCATCCGCGTTGCACAGCAGGTAGCGGATGTTCATGGATTCGTCTTTGGGCATCAGGCCCCACTTCACGCCAGTGGGGAAGCCTGCGCCGCCACGGCCCTTGAGGCCGGAGTCCTTGACGCTCTGCACGATATCGTCGGCGGACATGTCGGCCAGCGCCTTGCGCGCGGCGGCATAGCCGTTCTTGGACTCGTACTCGGCAAGCCACACCGGCTCGCCGTCGTCACGCAGGCGCCAGGTCAGCGGGTGGGTTTCGGCGCTGCGCGCAATGCGGTTGGCCGGGCCGAAGGAAGTGATGGTCATACGTAACCCTCCAGCAGCTTGGAGACGCCGGCAGGTTGCACGTCGCCAAAGGTGTCGTCGTCGATCATCAGCGCCGGGGCCTTGTCGCAGTTGCCCAGGCAGCACACCGGCAGCAGGGTGAAGCGGCCGTCGGCGGTGGTCTGGCCGAGGCCGATGCCCAGCTCGCTCTGGATCTGGCTGACCACCGACTCGTGGCCGCCGATGTAGCAGACCATGCTGTCGCACACACGGATGATGTGGCGGCCTACCGGCTGGCGGAAGATCTGGCTGTAGAAGGTGGCCACACCCTCGACGTCGCTGGCGGGGATGCCCAGCACTTCGCCGATGGCGTAGATGGCGCCGTCCGGCACCCAGCCGCGCTCTTTCTGCACGATCTTGAGGGCTTCGATGGACGCCGCGCGCGGGTCCTCGTAGTGGTGCATCTCGTGCTCGATGGCCGAGCGCTCGGTTTCGCTCAGGGCGAAACGGTCGGTTTGGATAAGCGTGCTGTTCATGCTTAGCGGTCCACGTCAGCCATAACGAAGTCGATACTGCCCAGGTACGCGATCAGGTCCGCGACCATGCTGCCTTTGATCACCGAAGGGATCTGCTGCAGGTGCGGGTAGCTCGGGGTACGGATCCGGGTGCGGTAGCTCATGGTGCCGCCATCGCTCGTCAGGTAGTAACTGTTGATGCCCTTGGTCGCCTCGATCATCTGGAACGACTCGTTGGCCGGCATGACCGGGCCCCACGAGACTTGCAGGAAGTGGGTGATCAGGGTCTCGATGTGCTGCAGGGTGCGCTCTTTCGGCGGCGGCGTGGTCAGCGGGTGATCCGCCTTGTACGGGCCTTCCGGCATGTTGCGCATGCACTGGTCGATGATGCGGATACTCTGGCGCATCTCCTCGACGCGGACCATGCAGCGATCGTAGGCATCGCCGTTGTGGGCCAGCGGTACTTCGAACTCGAAGTTCTCGTAGCCGGAGTAGGGGCGGGCTTTACGCAGGTCGAAGTCGCAACCGGTGGCACGCAGGCCGGCACCGGTGGTGCCCCATTCCAGGGCCTCTTTGGTGTTGTAGGCGGCGACGCCGATGGTACGGCCTTTGAGGATGCTGTTCTGCAGGGCAGCCTTGGTGTATTCGTCCAGGCGCTTGGGCAGCCATTCGACGAAGTCCTTGACCAGCTTGTCCCAGCCGCGCGGCAGGTCGTGGGCGACGCCACCGATGCGGTACCAGGCCGGGTGCAGGCGGAAACCGGTGATCGCCTCGATCACGGTGTAGGCGCGCTGGCGGTCGGTGAAGGTGAAGAACACCGGGGTCATGGCGCCGACGTCCTGGATGTAGGTACCCAGGAACAGCAGGTGGCTGGTGATGCGGAAGAACTCGGCGAGCATGATGCGGATCACGTCGACTTTCTGCGGCACCTGGATGCCTGCCAGCTTCTCCACCGCCATCACGTACGGCAGGTTGTTCATCACCCCGCCGAGGTAGTCGATACGGTCGGTGTAGGGGATGAAGCTGTGCCAGGACTGACGCTCGGCCATCTTCTCGGCGCCACGGTGGTGGTAGCCGATGTCCGGGACGCAGTCGACGATCTCTTCGCCGTCCAGCTGCAGGACGATACGGAAGGCACCGTGGGCGGACGGGTGGTTCGGGCCCAGGTTGAGGAACATGTAGTCCTCGTTGGCGCCCGAACGCTTCATGCCCCAGGCTTCGGGGTTGAAGCGCGCCGACTCTTCTTCAAGCTGCTGCTTGGCGAGCGTCAGGCTGTAGGGGTCGAACTCGGTGGCACGGGCCGGGAAGTCCTTGCGCAGCGGGTGACCTTCCCAGGTCGGCGGCATCATGATGCGGGTCAGGTGCGGGTGGCCGGCAAAGTCGATGCCGAACATGTCCCACACCTCACGCTCGTACCAGTTGGCGTTCGGCCAGATACCGGTGACGGTGGGCAGGTTGAGGTCGCCTTCGCTCAGCGACACCTTGATCATCACGTCGCTGTTACGTTCGATCGACAGCAGGTGGTAGAACACGCTGAAGTCGGCAGCCGGCAGGCCGCGGCGCTGGGTGCGCAGGCGCTCGTCCACGCCGTGCAGGTCGTACAGCATGCTGTACGGCTTGGCGACGTTGCGCAGGAAGGTCAGGACTTCTTTGAGCTGGGCACGCTTGACCCACAGTACCGGCATGCCGGTGCGGGTTTCCTGGGCGACGAAAGCGTCGGCGCCGAATCGGTTGTGCAGTTCGACGACCACATCCTGGTCGTCAGCCTTGTAAGGCGGAATATAAATAGCGTTGTCCGCTGTCATGGTCTCGGTCGCTTTGGGTCAACGTTAAGAATGAAGCCAGGCCGCCGGCTCCTGGGGGAGCGGGCGGCAGGTCGCTGGATCAGACTTCGTCGGGGCTGCGCAGGTTGGTTACCGCGATACGCTGTTCGCGACGCAGGTCTTTCTGGGCAGGCATCTCGGCACGGTAAATGCCTTGATCGCCGACAACCCAGGAAAGCGGGCGTCGCTCCTGGCCGATCGACTCCTGCAACAGCATCAAGCCTTGCAGGAACGCCTCGGGGCGTGGCGGGCAGCCAGGCACGTACACGTCCACGGGGAGGAACTTGTCGACCCCTTGAACGACCGAGTAGATGTCGTACATGCCGCCGGAGTTGGCGCACGAACCCATGGAGATGACCCACTTGGGCTCGAGCATCTGCTCGTACAGGCGCTGGATGATCGGCGCCATCTTCACGAAGCAGGTACCGGCGATGACCATGAAGTCGGCCTGACGCGGCGAGGCCCGGATGACTTCGGCGCCGAAGCGGGCGATGTCGTGGGGCGCCGTGAAGGCCGTGGTCATTTCCACGTAGCAGCAGGACAGGCCGAAGTTGTACGGCCAGAGGGAGTTCTTGCGACCCCAGTTGACCGCGCCACGCAGCACATCTTCGAGTTTCCCCATGTAGATGTTCTTGTGGACCTGGTCCTCTAGCAGCTGATCGGTGACGGTTTCCCGTTCACCGACCGGGTACTGCTCGTTGGGCGCATCCGGATCGATTCTGGTGAGATTGTATTGCATGCCAAAGCCTCATTGTTTCAGCTTCGCTTGCCGCTTGCGGCGACCTTCGGGAGCCCAATCGAGCGCCCCGACGCGCCATAGGTAGACAAGACCTGCCAACAGAATTGCTATGAAAATGAGAGCTTCGACGAATCCGGTCCAGCCGCTTTCGCGGACGGACACAGACCATGCATACAGGAAGAGGGCTTCGATATCGAAGATCACGAACAGCATCGCGACCAGATAGAATTTGGCGGACAGGCGCAGGCGGGCGCTGCCGACGGGCAGCATGCCGGATTCGAAGGGTTCGTTCTTGGCGCGACCCCAGGCCTTGCTACCGAGCAGGCTGGACAGGCCGAGCATGAAGGCGCACAGGCCGACGACACCCAGGAGGAAGATGGCAAAGCCCCAGTTGTGGGCCATGAGTCCTGCCGAATCGGACATGCTAGAAATCCTTATACAGAGACCCAGCTCTGAAGTCTGAAATTAAGTAGAGCGGCGACGCGGTGTCGCAAGCGCAGTGACCAAATGTCGCAGCTGAATCAATCGCGCTGATTTTATGGGTAAACCCGGTGCAAGTAAAATTTCCGTTGCAAATTTATTCGTAGGTTTAAGAACAAAAACCGTTCGTAACTGGCTGAAAGCCTTGAGTTTCGGGCATTGCGCGCGGTTTTGTTAATTATGTTTCTTACCCGGCGTAATGACGGCTTAGTTGTGTAATGATAACTAATATCATTTGGATTGAGCTGTATTGATTTAGCAGTTCTGAGCCTTGCAAAGTTCATTGGCCAGCCTCGCCACTTGCAAATGCGAAAAACGCTCGTTCTAGCAGCTTCCAAGCTCGCGCGTACCGCTCTGGGTCAATGCTTCGGAGCTTGGGGTGCGGATCACCGAGGCGGCGATCAGCCACTGGCCGAGCCAGTAGAGCAGGATGATCAGGTATTGGGCGGCGGCAAACGGGCTGACGAAGCGGTCGATGCCGATCAGGCTATCGGAGAATACGAAGGCGCAGGCGCCCAGTGCTGCGACGCCGCCACAGGCCAGGGCGCGCCAGAGCATGCAGCCGATCGCCAGGGCGTACAGTGCCACCGGGATCAGCAGTGGGCCCAGGCCGTGGCTGGCGAGCAGGCCAAACAGCGAGCCACCTACCAGCAGTGCGAGTGCCAGTGAGGGATAGGCCGGGCGCAGGGTCAGGCTGCAGTAACCGCGCAGGTAGGCGAGGTGGGCGCAAAGGAACGCGGCCAGGCCGAACACGAACAGGTCGCGGGGGATGGCCAGGAGGATGTCGCCGAGCACCGAGAAGGCCAGGCCGATCATGATCCAGCGGCGATAGGGGGTTGCGGGTGTGGTGCTCAGCCAGGCGATCAGGGCGAGCACTGGAATGGGTTTGGCCAGCAGGCCGAGCAGGGCGTTGTCGCTGGCCAGTGCATATAGATAGAGGGCAGCGGCTGCGACGGCGATCAGGATCAGGTGGCTTGGACGGGGCATGGGCGGTCCTTGCTGCTAGGTAGCCACAAGCATAGACCTGAACACGGAGAATGCCTGTGCCGGCCCTTTCGCGGGTAAACCCGCTCCCACAGGTGCTGTGCTGTGCTGTGCTGGGCTCAGGGGCAGCGCCGATCCTGTGGGAGCGGGTTTACCCGCGAAGAGGCCGGTGCAGACAAAAGAAAGCCCAGGCTCCTGACGGAGCCTGGGCTTCATGTTCAGCTCACACCAATCAGTGGAACTGTTCTTCCTCGGTCGAGCCGGTCAGTGCAGTCACCGACGAAGCGCCACCCTGGATCACGGTGGTCATGTCGTCGAAGTAGCCAGTGCCCACTTCCTGCTGGTGCGCCACGAAGGTGTAGCCTTTGCTGGCGTCGGCGAATTCCTGCTCCTGCAGCTTCACGTAGGCGGTCATGTCGTTGCGGGCGTAGTCGTGCGCCAGGTTGAACATGCCGTGCCACATGTTGTGGATGCCGGCCAGGGTGATGAACTGGTGCTTGTAGCCCATGGCCGACAGTTCGCGCTGGAACTTGGCGATGGTGGCGTCGTCCAGGTTCTTCTTCCAGTTGAAGGAAGGCGAGCAGTTGTACGACAGCAGCTGGTCCGGGTATTCCTTCTTGATCGCTTCGGCGAAGCGGCGGGCCTCGTCCAGATCCGGCTTGGCGGTTTCGCACCAGATCAGGTCGGCGTACGGCGCGTAGGCCAGGCCGCGGGAGATGGCCTGGTCGAGGCCGGCGCGGACCTTGTAGAAGCCTTCACGGGTACGGTCGCCGATCACGAACGGCTGGTCGTACGGGTCGCAGTCGCTGGTCAGCAGGTCGGCGGCGTTGGCGTCGGTACGGGCCAGGATGATGGTCGGTACACCGGCAACGTCGGCGGCCAGGCGGGCAGCCACCAGCTTCTGTACGGCTTCCTGGGTCGGTACCAGAACCTTGCCGCCCATGTGGCCGCATTTTTTCACCGAGGCCAGCTGGTCTTCGAAGTGCACGCCGGCGGCGCCCGCTTCGATCATGTTCTTCATCAGCTCGTAGGCGTTCAGTACGCCGCCGAAACCGGCTTCGGCGTCAGCCACGATCGGCGCGAAGTAGTCGATGTAGCCTTCGTCGCCTGGGTTCTTGCCGGCTTTCCACTGGATCTGGTCGGCGCGACGGAACGAGTTGTTGATACGCTTGACCACGGTCGGTACCGAGTCGACCGGATACAGCGACTGGTCGGGGTACATCGACTCGGCCGAGTTGTTGTCGGCGGCAACCTGCCAGCCGGACAGGTAGATGGCCTGGATGCCGGCCTTGACCTGCTGCACTGCCTGGCCGCCGGTCAGGGCGCCCATGCAGTTGACGAAATCTTTTTCTGGGCGGAAGGACGGGTGGGCACCTTGGGTGACCAGCTTCCACAGTTTCTCTGCGCCCTGGCGAGCCAGGGTGTGCTCCGGTTGCAGCGAGCCACGCAGGCGAACGACATCAGCGGCGGTGTAGGTACGGGTCACGCCTTTCCAGCGCGGGTTTTCGGCCCAGTCTTTCTCGAGGGCTGCAATTTGCTGTTCGCGTGTCAGTGCCATGGAAATAAACCTCGTCGCATCGATCTTGAGTGTAATTGTGCTGATGCTCGACAAACGCGGGTCAGAGGGCCGGGCGGCTGTCCTGTTCGGGGGAGTGCGGCGGCGAACGCAAAAGGCTCGAAGGGGAAGGGTGTGCAGGCCAGGCGAAGGCGTGCGCTGCAGGTTGGCTCGTGGATGCCGTGCTGCGGTGCGGCGCGATTGCTGGTGACTGCGGTGATGCGCTTCCGTCCCTCGGGACAACTTCTTCGTTGCAGTCGCAATCCCGTCGAACCGCCTTGTGGGCCGTATGGACACGAAGCGCCTGCGCTGGTGGTGTGCAGGGCGCTCCGAAGACCCTTGCCAGGGCCTCTGATTAGCGGGAGCGAGGCCATCATGCCTTCGCCAAAAAGTGCCTGTCAACGATTTTGTAGTGCTTTTTTCTGGTTACTACATCTTTGGTCTAATGCGACTTGCTGGTCAGTTTCAAGGCCTTTGGTCGAGGCCTTGAATTGCCTGGGATCAGTCAAGAAGGTCGACTTTGACACGCAAAGTCATATTTTCCCCGCGCTGGGTGCTATAGCTGAGGCTTGACGCACTGCGCTCGGCCTGACTGTCCTGGTTGTAGCCTGCCAGTGTGATCCATTCACCCAGCCTGCCGGTGACCGTCGTGTCGGTACTTTGCACTTTCACTACATCGGCACGTTCCTGGCTCATTCGATCATTATTGGTGCTGATTTGCAGGCGTACCGTGTCGCCGGTCAGACGTGGGGTGACGTAGAAACCCTGGGTGACATTGCGGTATTGGGTGTCGCTCTGGATGCGCCCGTAGCCGTCGGTGGAGGTGCTGGTGATGGGGATGCTCTGGCCCACCTGGATCAGCGCCGGTTGCCCTTCGCTGGCCTGGATCTGCTGCAGGCCGCCTTCGCGGTTGGCGGTGCCGTAGTGGATGACCCGTGCATTGCCACGGTTGTCCTGGAAGTTGCTGTCGTTGTTGTCGACGCTGATCAGCAGGCGCTTGGGCGCGGTGTCCAGTTGTTGCAGCAGGGTGCGCAGATCGTCGATGCGTTCCTGGCTGGCATTGACGATCAGCTTGTCCTCGAAGGTGCTGACGCTGCCGTCCTTGCCCAGGAACGACTGGGCGGCAGGCAGCAGTTCGGCGCTGCTGCGGTGTTGCAGGGGGATGACCTCGGTGGCGGCCTGGGCGGTGAGGCTGGCGGCCAGCAGCAGTGAGGCGAGGAGGGGGCGTAGCGGCATGTCCATGATCTCCGCGGGTTGAGTGAACATGATGGCAAATTTGTCGGCATCTTGCCGGGTGTGGATCACAAGGCTGTGAATGAATGTGCGGTGGCCGCTGCAAGGCAAATTCCGTAACATCGCGACCCTCGATTTCAGGCTCACACCTCAGGCGCTCTTTGCGTGGGAGCGGGCTTGCCCCGCGATGGCGTCAGCAGGCCGATTGTTT
>NZ_VZZR01000003.1:0-70055 GCF_009650555.1 Pseudomonas sp. EMN2 | reverse complement strand
ACGCCAGTAGCCATGGAGGAAAAGCTCAAGGCAGCGGCATAAACCTTAACCGGTGTCCAAAATTACTTGACCAGTTCAGCTTGCCCCGCGATGGCGCCAGCAGGGGCAACAGTGCTGCCTGGCCTGGCGCCATCGCGGGGCAAGCCCGCTCCCACGAGGGTAAGGCAGAGTTTTACTCTTCCTTGCCCTTGTTGCGCATGGTGCGCTGCAGCTCGCGGTTGGAATCGCGTTCGCGCACGGTGTCGCGCTTGTCGAATTCCTTCTTGCCCTTGCCGAGTGCGATCTCGCACTTGATCAGGTGCTTGCTCCAGTACAGCGACATCGCCACGCAGGTATAGCCCTTCTGCGCCACGGCCGCTTCGAGGCGCTCAAGCTCGCGCTTGTTCAGCAGCAGCTTGCGTGTGCGGATCGGGTCGGCGATGACGTGGGTGCTGGCGGTGGTCAGCGGGGTGATGTGGCTGCCGAACAGCCAGGCTTCGCCATCCTTGAGCAGCACGTAGCTGTCGGTCAGGTGCGCCTTGCCGGCCCGCAGGCTCTTTACTTCCCAACCGGACAGGACCAGCCCGGCCTCGAACTTGTGTTCGATGAAGTAATCGTGTCGCGCCTTCTTGTTTTGCGCGATGGTCCCGGTCGGATGTTTCTTTTGCTTAGCCATAGGGGCGGCATTATAGGGAGTCGCCGCGTCCTCGGCTATGGGGTTTAGGTGCGCTTGAGCCTGTTGTGTGAATCCCGGACAATGCAGCCCTTGTTCTGATCAACAGAATCGTATTCGAGGCGCTATGTAGCGCTGCCGTCCCGTTTGGAAGTGACGCCTGGATGACTACCCATATTCAACGCTCCGCCCTGCTGCCTTACCCTGCCCAGGCGCTCTACGACCTGGTCAACGATGTGGCCAGCTACCCGGCGTTTTTGCCCTGGTGCTCGGCCTCGACGGTGATCGAGAGCAGCGACACGCACATGCGCGCCAAACTTGAAGTGGCCAAGGGGGGCATCAGCCAGCACTTCGTCACCCGTAATGTGCTGGTGCCGGGGCAGTCGATCGAAATGAACCTTGAAGAGGGGCCGTTCACCCAGCTGCATGGCTTGTGGGTGTTCAAGCCGCTGGGCGAGAAGGCCTGCAAGATCAGCCTCGACCTGTCGTTCGACTATGCCGGTGCTTTGGTGCGCGCAACCTTGGGGCCACTGTTCAATCAGGCGGCCAACACCATGGTCGATGCGTTCTGCGAGCGAGCCAAGCAACTGCATGCCTGAGGTGTCGGCCGTCAGTTAAGCTTGCCAGGCAGTCGCGCAATAAAAAGCCCGGACAGTGTCCGGGCTTTTTCGTTGTCGCCTGCTGTTATTGCGGCGAGGTGTCCAGCGGTGCTGGCGTCGGGACCGGGGTGGTCTCGATGGTGTCGATCTCTTTTTGCAGGGTTTCTTCCAGCGAGCCTGGCTTGGCCGGTTTTTCCGGTTGCTGGCTTGGCTGGTGCGCCGGGCTGACCGTGGTATCGCCGCTGCCGCCGAGGATTTCCTGGTCGCGGCTGACGCCTGGCATGAAGTCGCCGGCCAGGCTGACCAGTTGGTCGCTGTCGTTGAAGAAGATGCTCATGCGCTCTTGCTGACGCTGACCGCCACCAGGCTGCAGGCTGTACAGGTAGTCCCAGCGATTGGTGTGGAAGGGGTCCTGGATCAGCGGGTTGCCCATGATAAACCTTACTTGCCGGCGGGTCATTCCCGGGCGTAATTGGTCTATCATGTCCTGCGTGACGACATTGCCCTGCTGGATGTCGATTTTGTAAACCCCGGGAAACGAGCAACCGGCGAGTGCGAGCAGTCCCACTAGGGTGAGGCTGGTTAGCAAGAGCTTGGTGTTTTGCATCGGTGGGCGACTTCCACTATCTTGGCTGGACAACGTAAACCCCGATCATACCCGTATTAAGAGAAGCTGCGAAGCAGCATCGGCGAGAAAGCTGACCATGGTTGAAAATAGCGAATTGCGCAAAGCGGGCCTCAAGGTAACCCTGCCTCGAGTCAAGATTCTTCAGATGCTCGACTCCGCCGAGCAGCGTCACATGAGTGCCGAGGATGTCTACAAGGCGCTGATGGAAGCGGGCGAAGATGTCGGCCTGGCGACCGTGTACCGTGTGCTGACTCAGTTCGAAGCGGCGGGCCTGGTGGAGCGCCACAACTTCGATGGCGGCCATGCAGTGTTCGAGCTGGCAGATGGCAAGCACCACGATCACATGGTCAACGTGGACAGCGGTGAAGTCATTGAATTCTTCGATGCCGAAATCGAGAAGCGCCAGAAAGAGATCGTTGCCGAGCACGGCTTCGAACTGGTGGACCACAATCTGGTCCTCTATGTGCGTAAAAAGAAGTAACGATTTAGCTCGTTATTGACGACAAAGGCGACCTTCGGGTCGCCTTTGTGCTTTCTAGGAGGTGGTTGAGGGTGGCGTGGGAGCGAGCTTGCCTCGCGATGGCGTTGTGCTGCTGGCGCTATCGCGGGGCAAGCCCGCTCCCACAGATCACGCGAGCTCAGGTTTTGCTGGCCACTACCATCTTGCGTGCATGAGCCAAGGACTCCTTGGTCAGGTCGATGCCGCCGAGCATTCGCGCCACTTCCTCGACCCGCTCGCGCTTGGCCAGGCTGGCCACGGCGGTGTGGGTGGTGTCGCTGTTGCGCACCTTGTGCACGAACAGGTGGTGATGCCCCTGTGCCGCTACCTGCGGCAGGTGGGTCACGGTCAGTACCTGGCCGCGTTCACCCAGGCGGCGCAGCAACTGGCCGACGATCTCGGCGGTGGGGCCGCCGATGCCGACGTCCACTTCGTCGAACACCAGCGTGGGGATGCGTGAGGTCTGGGCGGTGATCACCTGGATCGCCAGGCTGATACGCGACAGCTCTCCGCCCGAGGCCACCTTGGCCAGGGCCTTGAGTGGCTGGCCCGGGTTGGCGCTGACCAGCAGCTCGATCTGTTCCAGCCCGTGGGGTGAGAGGTCGCCGTTGTCGAAGGGGGTAAGCGCGATGCAGAAGCGCCCGCCCGGCATGCCCAGGCGTTGGATTTCCTGCTCCACGGCAGTGGCCAGCTGTTTGGCGGCCCGTTCGCGCAGGGCGCTCAGTTCGCGGGCCTGCTCTTTATAGTGCTGGGCAAAGGCTGCCAGCTCTTCGCCCAGGCGTTCGATCGATTCATCGCTCGCGTTCAGGCCTTCGATCTCTTCCATTAGGCGCTGCTGCAACTGCGGCAGCTCGGTGGGGTGTACGCGGTGCTTGCGGGCGAGGGTATAGATGGTGTCGAGCCGCTCTTCGAGTGCTTGCAGGCGCAGTGGGTCGGCATCGAAGTTGTCGAGGAAGCGGTTCAGTTCACCGACGGCTTCTTCCACCTGGATTTGCGCGCTGGCGATCAGGTTGACCGCCTCGCCCAGGGCTCTGGGCGCATTGCTGACTGCCGTGAGGCGGTTGAGGCTGACGGTCAGGGCGCTGAGTACGTTGCCCGAGTCGCTTTCGCTGCACTGGTCGATGACCTGGCGGCAGATGCCGAAGAGCGCCTCGGCGTTGGTCAGGTTCTTGTGTTCCTGCTCTAGCAGCTCCAGCTCGTTTTCGCCGAGCCCGAGGTTGTCCAGTTCTTCGAGCTGGTAGCTCAGCAGTTGGTGGCGTGCGCGCTGCTCGTCGCCGGAATTGCTCAGACGCTCGAGCTCCTGGCGGGTCTGGCTCCAGCGCTTGGCTGCAAGCTGTACCTGGCGTGCCAGGTCGATGGCGCCGGCATACTCGTCGACCAGGCGGCGGTGAGTGTCGGTTTTGAGCAGGGACTGATGTTCGTGCTGGCTGTGGATGTCGATCAGCAGCTCGCCCAGGGCCTTGAGGTCGCCGAGCGGGCAGGGTGTGCCATTGATGTAGCCGCGGCTGCGGCCTTCGGCGGTGATCACCCGGCGCAGGATGCAGGGGCCGTCGCTTTCGAGGTCGCGTTCGGCGAGCCAGCCATGGGCTTCGGGGATGTCCACCAGGTCGAAGGTGGCGAGTATGTCTGCCTTGTCTGCGCCGGGGCGTACCACGCCACTGTCGGCGCGATCACCCAGCGCCAGGCCGAGGGCGTCGAGCATGATCGACTTGCCGGCCCCGGTTTCGCCGGTAATGACGGACATGCCGCGGGCGAGTTCGAGGTCGAGGTGTTCGACGATGGCGTAGTTGTGAATGGACAGGTGCACCAGCATGTGGGCGGCTCCCGAAGGTTTGGTCTGGATATTTATACAGTGCTTTTTGCTGGTCTGACAATGCCCGGCTGATGAATGTGGATTTCCCGTTCAGCCCTTGAACCTGGTTTTTCCGACCCCATATAGCCGGCAAGACACGGCGAGCCTGGCTCGCTCAACAGAAATTGTGGAGGAGATACCCAATGGCTGACGAACAGCTGGATGAAAAGAACCTGAATCCCGAAGAGGCCGTTGCCGCTACTGCCGACGCCCGCATTCTGGAGCTCGAGGAGCAGCTGGCCGCCGCCAAGGATCAGTCCCTGCGTGTCGCTGCAGAAGCGCAGAACGGCATTCGCCGCGCCGAGCAGGAGGTCGACAAGGCCCGCAAGTTCGCCCTCGAGAAGTTCGCTGGCGACCTGCTGCCGGTCATCGACAGCCTGGAGCTGGCCCTGGCGCACTCCAGTGCCGAAGACGAACAGGTCAAGACCATCCGTGATGGCGTAGAGCTGACCCTGAAGATGTTCCAGGACACCCTCAAACGCTACAACCTCGAAGCCATCGACCCGCACGGCCAGCCGTTCAACGCCGAGCACCACCAGGCGATGGCCATGCAGGAAAACGCCGAGGTCGAGCCGAACAGCGTGCTGAACGTGTTCCAGAAGGGTTACCTGCTCAACGGCCGTCTGCTGCGCCCCGCCATGGTGGTGGTCAGCAAGGCGCCGGCGGCACCTCAGCCTTCTATCAACGAGAAGGCTTGAAATCCTGCTGGGTACCCCCATCTAGGTGTCAAGCACTCAAGTATTTCCGCAGTCGTCTGGTCTAGTCGCTGCGAACAAATTCAAGTTTCGGGAGAGTTAACATGGGCAAAATCATCGGTATCGACCTGGGGACCACCAACTCCTGCGTCTCCGTGCTGGAAAACGGCACCGCCAAAGTCATCGAGAACGCCGAAGGCGCGCGTACCACTCCTTCGATCATCGCCTACGCCAACGACGGCGAGATCCTGGTTGGCCAGTCGGCCAAGCGCCAGGCGGTCACCAACCCGCACAACACCCTGTTCGCGGTGAAGCGCCTGATCGGCCGTCGCTTCGAAGAAGACGTCGTGCAGAAAGACATCAAGCTGGTGCCTTACAAGATCGTCAAGGCCAACAATGGTGACGCTTGGGTCGAGGCTGCCGACAAGCAGATGGCTCCGCCGCAGATCAGCGCCGAAGTCCTGAAAAAGATGAAGAAGACCGCCGAAGACTACCTCGGCGAGCCGGTTACCGAAGCGGTCATCACCGTTCCGGCCTACTTCAACGACAGCCAGCGTCAGGCGACCAAAGACGCCGGCCGCATCGCTGGCCTGGACGTAAAACGTATCATCAACGAACCGACCGCAGCCGCGCTGGCCTACGGTATGGACAAGGGCAAGGGCGACCACACCGTCATCGTCTATGACCTGGGTGGTGGTACCTTCGACGTGTCGGTCATCGAAATCGCCGAAGTCGACGGTGAGCACCAGTTCGAAGTACTGGCCACCAACGGCGACACCTTCCTGGGTGGCGAAGACTTCGACATGCGCCTGATCGACTACCTCGTCGACGAGTTCAAGAAAGAGTCCGGCATGGACCTGAAGAACGATCCGCTGGCCCTGCAGCGCCTGAAAGAAGCCGCTGAAAAGGCCAAGATCGAGCTGTCTTCCGCTCAGTCGACCGACGTCAACCTGCCGTACATCACTGCAGATGCCACCGGTCCTAAGCACCTGAACGTGAAGATCTCCCGCGCCAAGCTGGAGTCGCTGGTCGAAGACCTGGTCAACCGCACCATCGAGCCATGCCGCATTGCCCTGAAAGACGCCGGCATCGACGCCAGCAAGATCGACGACGTGATCCTGGTCGGTGGCCAGACCCGTATGCCGATGGTACAGAAGGCCGTTGCCGACTTCTTCGGTAAAGAAGCGCGTAAAGACGTCAACCCGGACGAAGCCGTCGCCATGGGTGCTGCCATCCAGGGCGCCGTTCTGGCCGGTGACGTGAAGGACGTACTGCTGCTGGACGTCAGCCCGCTGACCCTGGGTATCGAAACCATGGGCGGCGTGATGACCGCGCTGATCGAGAAGAACACCACCATCCCGACCAAGAAGTCGCAGGTGTTCTCGACTGCCGACGACAACCAGGGCGCCGTGACCATCCACGTGCTGCAGGGCGAGCGCAAGCAAGCTTCGCAGAACAAGTCGCTGGGCAAGTTCGACCTGGCTGACATTCCGCCAGCACCACGCGGCGTACCGCAAATCGAAGTGACCTTCGACATCGACGCCAACGGCATCCTGCACGTCGGCGCCAAAGACAAGGCCACCGGCAAGGCTCAGTCGATCGTGATCAAGGCCAACTCCGGCCTGTCCGACGAAGAAATCGAAAAAATGGTGCGTGACGCCGAGGCCAACGCCGAGGAAGACCGCAAGTTCGAAGAGCTGGCCGCTGCCCGTAACCAGGGCGACGCGCTGGTTCACTCGACCCGCAAGATGGTCAATGAGGCTGGTGACAAGGTCACTGCCGAAGAGAAAACCGCCATCGAGGCTGCCGTGGTTGCCCTGGAAGCCGCCGTCAAAGGCGACGACAAGGCTGCCATCGACGCCAAGGTCGAGGAGCTGTCCAAGGTCTCCGCGCCGGTCGCCCAGAAGATGTACGCAGAGCAGGCCGAGCAGCCGCAGGGCGGCGCCCAGCAGCAGGCCGAGCCGGAAGCCAAGCACGATGACGTGGTTGACGCCGAGTTCGAAGAAGTGAAAGACAACAACAAGCAGTAATGCCTGCATGTTGTCGGCCAGCTCAGCGGCGTTTGCTGGTGAGCTGGTAGGATGTCGCCGCGCGGGGGCTTGCTCCCGCGTTGGCGTGTCTGGAACACGAGAATTATTTACAGCATCTGTCTGGGCGCATTCGCGTATGGCGGCAGGTGCTGACGGCACGACGCAATGATTGCGCACCGTGTGCCGAACGCCCACAAGAGTGCAAATGACCTATGGCAAAGCGTGATTTTTATGAGGTCCTGGGTGTCGAGCGAGGCGCCAGCGAAGGTGATCTCAAGAAGGCCTATCGCCGCCTGGCGATGAAGTACCACCCGGACCGCAACCCTGGTGACAAAGCGTCGGAAGACAGCTTCAAGGAGGCCAACGAGGCCTACGAAGTGTTGTCCGATGCCAGCAAGCGCGCGGCGTACGACCAGTACGGCCACGCCGGCGTCGACCCAAGCATGGGCGGCGGTGGTGCGGGCTTCGGCGGCGCCAACTTCTCCGACATCTTCGGCGATGTCTTCAGCGATTTCTTTGGTGGCGGCCGTGGTGGCTCGCGTGGCGGCGCTCAGCGCGGCAGCGACCTGCGCTACACCCTCGAACTGAACCTTGAAGAAGCGGTGCGTGGCACCACGGTCAGCATTCGCGTGCCTACCCTGGTCAACTGCGCGCCGTGCGACGGTTCGGGTGCCAAGAAGGGCTCGACCCCGTCGACCTGCCCGACCTGTGGCGGTATCGGCCAGGTGCGCATGCAGCAGGGCTTCTTCTCGGTGCAGCAGACCTGCCCGCGCTGCCATGGCCAGGGCAAGATCATCACCGACCCTTGCAATTCCTGCCATGGCGAAGGCCGTGTCGAGGAATACAAGACCTTGTCGGTCAAGGTGCCGGCTGGCGTCGATACCGGCGACCGCATTCGCCTGTCCGGCGAAGGCGAGGCGGGTGCCCATGGCGGCCCGACCGGCGACCTGTACGTGGTGATCAACGTGCGTGAGCACGGGATCTTCCAGCGCGACGGCAAGCACCTGTACTGCGAAGTGCCGATCAGCTACACCGACGCAGCCCTGGGCGGCGAGCTGGAAGTGCCGACCCTGGACGGCCGCGTGAAGCTGAAGATCCCGGAAGGCACCCAGACCGGCAAGCAGTTCCGTCTGCGCGGCAAAGGTGTGGCGCCAGTGCGTGGCGGTGCGGCGGGTGACCTGCTGTGCC
The DNA here is from genome assembly GCF_009650555.1 of Pseudomonas sp. EMN2. Taxonomy (NCBI): domain Bacteria; kingdom Pseudomonadati; phylum Pseudomonadota; class Gammaproteobacteria; order Pseudomonadales; family Pseudomonadaceae; genus Pseudomonas; species Pseudomonas sp. EMN2. The sequence goes on along the minus strand of NZ_VZZR01000003.1, from coordinate 61,912 downwards.
GCGTGGCGGTGGAAACCCCGGTCAACCTCAGCCGTCGCCAGCGCGAGCTGCTCGAAGAGCTGCGCGCCTCCCTTGAGGGCGACAGCTCCCACTCGCCCAAGGCCAGTGGCTGGTTCGAAGGCGTGAAGCGCTTCTTCGGCGATCTCTGACAAGGAACAGGCTATGCGACGTATTGCAGTGATGGGCGCGGCAGGGCGGATGGGCAAGACCCTGGTCGAGGCGGTGCAGCAACAGGCGCCACAGGCAGGCCTGACGGCGGCGATCGATCGCCCCGACAGCTCGCTGGTCGGGGCTGATGCCGGTGAGCTGGCGGCCCTGGGCCGCATCGGCGTGACGATCTGCGACGACCTGGCCAAGGTGGTCGACGAGTTCGATGTGCTGATCGACTTCACCCACCCTTCGGTGACCCTGAAGAACCTGGCGTTCTGCCGCAAGGCGGGCAAGGCCATGGTCATCGGCACCACCGGTTTCACGCCGGAAGAGAAAGAGCTGCTGGCCGAGGCGGGCAAGGAGATCCCGATCGTCTTCGCCGCCAACTTCAGCGTGGGCGTCAATCTGAGCCTCAAGCTGCTGGACATGGCGGCCCGGGTGCTGGGTGATGACGTGGATATCGAGATCATCGAGGCGCACCACCGGCACAAGGTCGATGCGCCTTCGGGTACCGCGTTGCGCATGGGTGAAGTGGTCGCCAATGCGCTGGGGCGTGACCTGCAGGAAGTGGCGGTCTATGGCCGTGAAGGCCAGACCGGCGCCCGTGACCGCAAGACCATCGGTTTTGCCACGGTGCGTGCCGGTGACGTGGTCGGTGATCACACCGTGCTGTTCGCCGCCGAAGGCGAGCGCCTGGAGATCACCCACAAGGCGTCGAGCCGCATGACCTTCGCCAAGGGCGCGGTGCGTGCCGCGCTGTGGCTGGATGGGCGCGAGCCTGGGCTTTACGACATGCAGGATGTGCTCGAGCTGCATTGATCTGCTGGTGCAGGCCTTTGCGGGTGCGGGGCTCTGTGGGGCGGGCTTGCCCCGTGATGCGTATGCCCGGTCTGTATTGTTTGCAGGCCAGGCGCAATCGCGGGGCAAGCCCGCTCCCACGGATCACTATCACGTCCAGTCAGCGATTTTGTCGCAATCATGTGTTTTAGAGACACATCTGCGGTAGACCCAAAACGCACTTTTCTGTAAGCTACAGCTTTAGTGTGTCCACTAAAAGCGCGCAGCGAATTGAATTCAGCACATGAAAGCGGGGTGACGTGTCCATACGTCACTCCGCTTTTTTGCAACCTGCGATCGCCCTTTCATGCTTGATCTACGGGAGGTCTTCTTGACAAAGCCAGCCATACTCGCCCTTGCCGACGGCAGTATTTTTCGCGGTGAAGCCATCGGTGCCGACGGTCAGACCGTTGGTGAGGTGGTGTTCAACACTGCTATGACCGGCTACCAGGAAATCCTTACAGACCCTTCCTATGCCCAGCAAATCGTTACCCTGACCTACCCGCACATCGGCAACACCGGCACCACGCCGGAAGACGCCGAGTCGAACCGCGTCTGGTCCGCCGGCCTGGTCATCCGTGACCTGCCGCTGCTGGCCAGCAACTGGCGTAACACCCAGTCGCTGCCTGACTACCTCAAGGCCAACAATGTCGTCGCCATCGCTGGCATCGACACCCGTCGCCTGACCCGTATCCTGCGTGAAAAGGGCGCTCAGAACGGCTGCATCCTCGCCGGTGACAACATCACCGAAGAGCAGGCCATCGCCGCCGCCCGCGGCTTCCCGGGCCTGAAGGGCATGGACCTGGCCAAGGTGGTTTCCACCAAGGAACGCTACGAGTGGCGCTCCAGCGTGTGGGAGCTGAAAACCGACAGCCACCCGACCATCGAAGCCGCCGACCTGCCGTACCACGTGGTTGCCTTCGACTACGGCGTCAAGCTGAACATCCTGCGCATGCTGGTTGCCCGCGGCTGCCGCGTGACCGTGGTGCCGGCACAAACCCCGGCCAGCGAAGTGCTCGCGCTCAACCCCGATGGCGTGTTCCTGTCCAACGGCCCTGGTGATCCGGAGCCATGCGACTACGCCATCCAGGCGATCAAAGAGATCCTCGACACCGAGATCCCGGTGTTCGGCATCTGCCTCGGCCACCAGCTGCTGGCCCTGGCCTCCGGCGCCAAGACCGTGAAGATGGGCCACGGCCACCACGGTGCCAACCACCCGGTCCAGGACCTGGACACCGGCGTGGTCATGATCACCAGCCAGAACCACGGTTTCGCCGTTGACGAAGCCACGCTGCCGGCTAACGTACGCGCCATCCACAAGTCGCTGTTCGACGGCACCCTGCAGGGTATCGAGCGCACCGACAAGAGCGCGTTCAGCTTCCAGGGCCACCCTGAAGCGAGCCCAGGCCCGACCGACGTCGCGCCACTGTTCGATCGTTTCATCGATGCCATGGCCAAGCGCCGCTGAGCATCCTGCTGCAAGGCCCCGGGGCGGCGAGTGTCGCGCCCGGAAGCGCCTGACCCAGATTGTTCAAGACGGCTTGCCGACTGACCCGCGGATTTGAGTGACAACCATGCCAAAACGTACAGACATCAAAAGCATCCTGATTCTCGGCGCTGGCCCGATCGTGATCGGCCAGGCCTGCGAATTCGACTACTCCGGCGCCCAGGCCTGTAAAGCCCTGCGCGAGGAAGGTTTCCGCGTCATCCTGGTGAACTCCAACCCGGCCACCATCATGACCGACCCGGCCATGGCCGACGCCACCTACATCGAGCCGATCAAGTGGCAGTCGGTGGCCAAGATCATCGAGAAAGAGCGCCCGGACGCAGTACTGCCGACCATGGGTGGCCAGACTGCACTGAACTGCGCCCTGGACCTGGAGCGCCACGGCGTTCTGGAAAAATTCGGCGTAGAGATGATCGGTGCCAACGCCGACACCATCGACAAGGCCGAAGACCGTTCGCGCTTCGACAAGGCCATGAAGGACATCGGCCTGGAGTGCCCGCGCTCCGGTATCGCCCACAGCATGGAAGAGGCCAACGCGGTGCTCGAGAAGCTCGGCTTCCCGTGCATCATTCGTCCGTCCTTCACCATGGGTGGCACCGGCGGTGGTATCGCCTACAACCGTGAAGAATTCGAAGAGATCTGCACCCGTGGTCTGGACCTGTCGCCGACCAAAGAGCTGCTGATCGACGAATCGCTGATCGGCTGGAAAGAGTACGAGATGGAAGTGGTCCGCGACAAAAAGGACAACTGCATCATCGTCTGCTCGATCGAAAACTTCGACCCGATGGGCGTGCACACCGGTGACTCGATCACCGTTGCTCCAGCGCAGACCCTGACCGACAAGGAATACCAGATCATGCGCAACGCCTCGCTGGCGGTGCTGCGTGAGATCGGTGTGGAAACCGGCGGTTCCAACGTGCAGTTCGGTATCTGCCCGAACACTGGCCGCATGGTCGTGATCGAGATGAACCCGCGCGTTTCGCGTTCCTCGGCCCTGGCCTCGAAAGCGACCGGCTTCCCGATCGCCAAGATCGCCGCCAAGCTGGCCATCGGTTACACCCTCGACGAGCTGCAGAACGACATCACCGGCGGCCGCACCCCGGCTTCCTTCGAGCCGTCGATCGACTACGTCGTCACCAAGCTGCCACGCTTCGCCTTCGAGAAATTCCCGAAAGCCGACGCCCGCCTGACCACCCAGATGAAATCCGTGGGTGAAGTCATGGCCATCGGCCGTACTTTCCAGGAATCCCTGCAGAAGGCCCTGCGCGGCCTGGAAGTCGGCGCCTGCGGCCTCGACCCGAAAGTCGACCTGGCCAGCCCTGAAGCTGCCGGCATCCTCAAGCGCGAGCTGACCGTGCCGGGCGCCGAGCGTATCTGGTACGTGGCTGACGCCATCCGTTCGGGCATGACCATCGAAGAAATCTTCGAGCTGACCGGCATCGACCTGTGGTTCCTGGTGCAGATGGAAGATCTGATCAAGGAAGAAGAGAAGGTCAAGACCCTGGCCCTGTCGGCCATCGACAAGGACTACATGCTGCGCCTCAAGCGCAAGGGCTTCTCCGACCAGCGTCTGGCCAAGCTGCTGGGTATCACCGACAAGAACCTGCGCCGTCACCGCCACAAGCTGGAAGTGTTCCCGGTGTACAAGCGCGTCGACACCTGCGCCGCCGAGTTCGCCACCGACACCGCCTACCTGTACTCGACCTATGAGGAAGAGTGCGAGGCCAACCCGTCGACCCGTGACAAGATCATGATCCTCGGCGGTGGCCCTAACCGTATCGGCCAGGGCATCGAGTTCGACTATTGCTGCGTACACGCGGCACTGGCCCTGCGTGAAGACGGTTACGAGACCATCATGGTCAACTGCAACCCGGAAACCGTCTCCACCGACTACGACACTTCCGACCGTCTGTACTTCGAGCCGCTGACACTGGAAGACGTGCTGGAAGTCTGCCGCGTCGAGAAGCCGAAAGGCGTGATCGTTCACTACGGCGGCCAGACCCCGCTGAAACTGGCTCGCGCCCTGGAAGAAGCTGGCGTACCGATCATCGGTACCAGCCCTGACGCCATCGACCGCGCCGAAGACCGTGAGCGCTTCCAGCAGATGGTTCAGCGCCTGAACCTGCTGCAGCCGCCAAACGCCACCGTGCGCAGCGAAGACGAAGCCATCAAGGCGGCCGGCGGTATCGGTTACCCACTGGTCGTGCGCCCGTCCTACGTACTGGGCGGCCGTGCCATGGAAATCGTCTACGAGCTGGACGAGCTGAAGCGCTACCTGCGTGAAGCGGTTCAAGTGTCGAACGACAGCCCGGTGCTGCTCGACCACTTCCTCAACTGCGCCATCGAGATGGACGTGGATGCGGTGTGCGACGGCACCGACGTGGTTATCGGCGCCATCATGCAGCACATCGAGCAGGCCGGCGTTCACTCCGGTGACTCGGCGTGCTCGCTGCCACCGTACTCGCTGAGCCAGGACGTGCAGGACCAGGTTCGCGACCAGGTCAAGAAGATGGCCCTGGAACTGGGCGTGGTCGGCCTGATGAACGTGCAGCTGGCCCTGCAGGGCGACAAGATCTACGTGATCGAAGTCAACCCGCGCGCTTCGCGTACCGTGCCGTTCGTGTCCAAGTGCATCGGCACCTCGCTGGCGATGATCGCCGCCCGTGTCATGGCCGGTAAAACCCTGAAAGAGCTGGGCTTCACCCAGGAAATCATCCCGAACTTCTACAGCGTCAAGGAAGCGGTATTCCCGTTCGCCAAGTTCCCAGGCGTCGACCCGATCCTCGGCCCAGAGATGAAGTCCACTGGTGAAGTGATGGGTGTCGGTGATAGCTTCGGTGAAGCCTTCGCCAAAGCCCAGATGGGCGCCAGCGAAGTGCTGCCGACCGGCGGTACCGCCTTCATCAGCGTGCGTGACGACGACAAGCCACAAGTGGCTGGCGTTGCCCGCGACCTGATCGCCCTGGGCTTCGAAGTGGTCGCCACTGCTGGCACCGCGAAGATCATCGAAGCTGCTGGCCTGAAGGTGCGTCGCGTCAACAAGGTGACCGAAGGTCGTCCGCACGTGGTCGACATGATCAAGAACGACGAAGTGTCGCTGATCATCAACACCACCGAAGGCCGTCAGTCGATCGCCGACTCGTACTCGATTCGTCGCAATGCGCTGCAGCACAAGATTTACTGCACCACTACCATTGCGGCCGGTGAAGCCATCTGCGAAGCGCTGAAATTCGGTCCGGAAAAGACCGTTCGTCGCTTGCAGGATCTGCATGCAGGACTCAAAGCATGAGCATTACCAAGTACCCGATGACCGTCCAGGGCGCTCGCGCCCTGGAAGAGGAGCACCTGTTCCTGAGCAAGACCGAGCGCCCGCGCCTGAGCCAGGCGATCGGTGAGGCCCGTGAGCTGGGTGACCTCAAGGAAAACGCCGAATACCACGCCGCCCGCGAAGAGCAGGGCATGGTCGAGGCGCGTATCCGTGATATCGAAGGCCGCCTGCAAAACTCGGTGGTAATCGACGTGACCACTATTGCCCACACTGGCAAGGTCATCTTCGGTACCACCGTGGAGCTGGCCAACACCGAGACCGACGAGCGAGTGAAATACCAGATCGTCGGTGAAGATGAAGCTGACGTGAAGCAAGGCAAGCTCTCGAGTGGTGCGCCTATCGCCAAGGCCATCATCGGCAAGGAAGAAGGCGACGTAGTCGTCATCAAGACGCCAAGCGGCACTGTCGAGTACGAGATTGTCGAAGTCCAGCACATCTGACCGGCGCCTGCGGGCGCCATCCCTCGAGGGGATCCTATGGCAACTGGCCCAGGTATTCTGGGTCGGTGGCCTGTGGGTGTTCCATGTGGGGCTGGTGCCGGCGCTCAAGGTCAGTGGCCTTGCGCCGTTGTTGGTGCATGATGTGGCCGGGCAGATCGACCGTTGGTTGATCGGCGTGGCGATGCTCGGGCTGTTGACCCAGTTGGCGGTATTGGCGAGGGTGGACGGCCTGGCGGCCTGGTGGCGGCAGTTCCGTGGGCAGATGCTGTTGCTTGGCTTTGCTGCCTGCATCGGCTACTACACGCTGCGCTACGGGATTTCCGTAGGTGAGCGTTGGCAGATGTTCTGCTTCCTGGTGCTGGGCTTCTCAGGCATCGTCCTGGTGGCCCAGCCGGTCCCGGTCAGGGCTCGCCGCTGACCGGGATCGTGGGAGCGGGCTTGCCCCGCGATGCGGTGTATGGCACCGGCTACGCCGGTGTTCGCGGGGCAAGCCCGCTCCCACGTCCCGCGGATTCGATCACTTGAAACGGTGGATATTCGACAGCTGCTTGTTCGGCTGTGGGTTCTTGCGGTAGATCAGCGCTTTCTTGCCGATGGTCTGCACCAGCTCGGCGCGGCCGATCTTGCACAGTTCGGCGATCGCGGCGGCGCGCTCTTCACGGTCTTCCGAACGGATTTCGACCTTGATCAGCTCGTGATCGACCAGGGCGCGCTCCAGTTCGGCGGCGACGCCTTCGTTAACACCGTTGCCAGCAACGATCAGGACCGGCTTCAGGTCATGACCAATGGACTTGTATTGCTTCTTCTGCTCGTTATTGAGCGGCATAATCTGACCCTTTTCGTCTGATTCTGTAAAATTGACGGGCATTTTACCCGAGGGCCCCTGGCTCCGCCCAGTCAAACACGACGCATATCATCGAGGTGCCCCGTGGTACAACGTTCCAAAAGCAGCGCAAACTGGCTGCGCGAGCATTTCAACGATCCTTTTGTGAAACAGGCACAGAAGGATGGCTACCGCTCCCGTGCGAGCTACAAACTGCTGGAGATCCAGGAAAAAGACCGCCTGATCCGTCCCGGCATGAGCGTGATCGACCTCGGCGCAGCCCCGGGTGGCTGGTCGCAGGTGACCAGTCGTCTGATTGGTGGCCAAGGTCGTTTGATCGCCTCGGACATCCTGGAGATGGACTCGATCCCGGACGTGACCTTCATCCAGGGCGACTTCACCCAGGACGAAGTGTTGCAGCAAATCCTGGAAGCAGTCGGCGATTCGCACGTAGACCTTGTGATTTCCGATATGGCCCCCAATATGAGTGGTACGCCCGCGGTGGACATGCCGCGCGCCATGTTCCTCTGTGAGCTGGCCCTGGATCTGGCAACCCGCGTGCTCAAGCCGGGTGGGGATTTCCTGATCAAGATCTTCCAGGGCGAAGGTTTCGACATGTACCTGAAGGACGTGCGCAGCAAGTTCGACAAGGTGCAGATGCGCAAGCCATCGTCCTCGCGGGATCGCTCCCGCGAACAGTACCTGTTGGGCAAGGGTTTCAAAGGGGCATGAAAGGCGTGCTGCGGGGTGGCCGATAGTTAATTCCAATCAGCTACCCCGTCTGGATCGTCCGAACTTCGTGTAGTCTAGCTTTCACAAAGGGTTACAGACGGTGCCTGCGGTTGCGTAGGTAATGTAGTAAGTTAGGGCGATGAATATCATGCGAGGCACGGCTGCGTCGTGCGCCGGCCTCAGAGGGTAGCGAATTGAACGACATGGCAAAGAATCTGATCCTGTGGTTGATCATCGCCGCCGTCCTGGTGACGGTGATGAACAACTTCTCCAGCCCTAACGAGCCGCAGACCCTCAACTATTCCGACTTCATCCAGCAGGTCAAGGATGGCAAGGTCGAGCGCGTGACCGTCGACGGCTACATCATTACCGGCAAGCGCACCGACGGCGACAACTTCAAGACCGTGCGCCCGGCCATCACCGACAACGGCCTGATCGGCGACCTGGTCGACAACCATGTGACCGTCGAAGGCAAGCAGCCCGAGCAGCAGAGCATCTGGACTCAGTTGCTGGTGGCGAGCTTCCCGATCCTGGTGATCATCGCCGTGTTCATGTTCTTCATGCGCCAGATGCAAGGCGGTGCCGGTGGTAAAGGCGGGCCGATGAGCTTTGGCAAGAGCAAGGCGCGCCTGCTCTCAGAAGATCAGGTCAAGACCACGCTGGCTGACGTCGCCGGTTGCGATGAGGCCAAGGAAGAGGTTGGCGAGCTGGTCGAGTTCCTGCGCGACCCGGGCAAGTTCCAGCGCCTGGGTGGCCGTATCCCGCGTGGCGTGCTGATGGTGGGCCCGCCTGGTACCGGTAAGACCCTGCTGGCCAAGGCCATCGCCGGCGAAGCCAAGGTGCCGTTCTTCACCATCTCGGGTTCCGACTTCGTTGAAATGTTCGTCGGTGTCGGTGCCAGCCGTGTGCGCGACATGTTCGAGCAGGCGAAGAAGCACGCCCCCTGCATCATCTTCATCGACGAAATCGACGCCGTCGGTCGCCACCGTGGCGCCGGCATGGGCGGCGGTCACGACGAGCGTGAGCAGACCCTCAACCAGTTGCTGGTCGAGATGGATGGCTTCGAGATGAACGATGGCATCATCGTCATCGCCGCCACCAACCGTCCGGACGTACTCGACCCGGCGCTGCTGCGCCCGGGCCGCTTCGACCGCCAGGTGGTGGTCGGCCTGCCGGATATCCGTGGGCGCGAGCAGATCCTCAAAGTGCACATGCGCAAGGTCCCGATTGGCGAGAACGTCAACCCGGCGGTCATTGCTCGCGGTACCCCTGGTTTCTCCGGTGCTGACCTGGCCAACCTGGTCAACGAGGCGTCGCTGTTCGCCGCCCGCGCCAGCAAGCGCGTGGTCGAGATGAAGGAGTTCGAGCTGGCCAAGGACAAGATCATGATGGGCGCCGAGCGCAAGACCATGGTCATGTCCGAGAAAGAGAAGCAGAACACCGCTTATCACGAAGCCGGCCACGCCATCGTTGGTCGCGTGGTGCCTGAGCATGATCCTGTCTACAAGGTGTCGATCATCCCGCGTGGTCGCGCACTGGGTGTGACCATGTTCCTGCCGGAAGAAGACCGCTACAGCCTGTCCAAGCGCGCGCTGATCAGCCAGATCTGCTCGCTGTACGGTGGACGTATCGCCGAAGAAATGACCCTGGGCTTCGATGGCGTCACCACCGGTGCCTCCAACGACATCATGCGTGCCAGCCAGATCGCCCGGAACATGGTCACCAAGTGGGGCCTGTCCGAGAAGCTCGGCCCGCTGATGTACGCGGAAGAAGAGGGCGAAGTGTTCCTCGGCCGCAGCGCCGGCAGCCAGCACGCCAGCGTGTCGGGTGAGACCGCCAAGATGATCGACTCGGAAGTGCGCGCGATCATTGATCAGTGCTACGCCACCGCGAAGCAGATCCTCACCGACAACCGTGACAAGCTCGACGCCATGGCCGAAGCATTGATGAAGTACGAAACCATCGATGCCGACCAGATCGACGACATCATGGCAGGCCGCACCCCGCGTGAACCACGTGACTGGGACAACGATGCCGGCACTTCCGGCAACCAGGCCTCCCAGGGTGATCGTCCGGAGTCGCCGATCGGCGGCCCAGCGGCTCAACACTAAGGGTAGCCATGAGTTCACAGCAGTACCCGACCCGGTTGCCTTGCGGCAACCGGGTTCTTGATTTGTCCCGTACCCATGTCATGGGTATCCTCAATATCACCCCCGATTCCTTCTCCGACGGCGGGCGCTTCAGCCAGCGCGACGCAGCGCTGCGTCACGCCGAGGCGATGGTGGCCGCCGGCGCGACCCTGGTCGATGTCGGCGGCGAGTCCACGCGTCCCGGTGCCCGGGCCGTTTCACCGCTCGAAGAGCTGGAGCGCGTGGCGCCCATCGTCGAGGCGATCAGCAGCCGCCTTGATGTGATCATCTCGGTGGATACCTCGACACCCGCAGTCATCCGCGAGTCGGCCCGCGTCGGTGCCGGCCTGATCAACGACGTGCGCGCCCTGGAGCGCGACGGTGCGCTTGATGCGGCTGCCGCCACAGGGTTGCCGGTGTGCCTGATGCACATGCGCGGCGAGCCGGGCAACATGCAGGACAATCCGCATTACGAGAATGTGACCGCCGATGTCGCGCGCTATCTTGAGCAGCGCATGGCGGCCTGCGCGGCGGTCGGCATCGACGCCGAGCGTATCGTCCTCGATCCCGGGTTCGGGTTTGCCAAGACCCTTGAGCACAACCTGAGCCTGTTCAAACACATGGAAGCGCTTTACCGCCTTGGGCGGCCGCTGTTGGTGGGCGTCTCGCGCAAGAGCATGATTGGCCTCACGCTGAATCGCCCGGTAGGTGAGCGGCTCTACGGCAGCCTGGCGCTGGCGGCACTGGCCATGACCAAGGGCGCGAGCATCCTGCGCGTTCATGATGTCGCCGAAACGGTCGATGTAGTGCGCATGATCGCCGCCGTGCAGAGCGCCGAATAAGAAAACTGGAGTCCCTATGAGCAGAAAATACTTTGGTACCGATGGTATCCGTGGTCGCGTTGGCCAGTTCCCCATCACCCCGGACTTCATGCTGAAGCTCGGCTGGGCCGCGGGCATGGCTTTCCGCAAGCAGGGCCACTGCCGTGTACTGGTCGGCAAGGACACCCGTATCTCTGGCTACATGTTCGAGTCGGCGCTCGAGGCCGGCCTTTCTGCCGCCGGTGCCGACGTGATGCTGCTCGGGCCGATGCCGACCCCGGCGATCGCCTACCTCACCCGCACCTTCCACGCCGAAGCCGGCATCGTCATCAGTGCGTCGCACAACCCGCACGACGACAATGGCATCAAATTCTTCTCGGGCAATGGCACCAAACTGCCGGACGAAGTCGAGTTGATGATCGAGGAGTTGCTCGACCAACCGATGACCGTCGTCGAGTCGGGCAAGCTGGGCAAGGTCTCGCGCATCAACGATGCGGCGGGCCGCTACATCGAGTTCTGCAAGAGCAGCGTGCCTACCAGCACCAGTTTCGAAGGCCTCAAGGTCGTCGTGGATTGCGCCCATGGTGCCACCTACAAGGTTGCCCCCAGCGTGTTCCGTGAGCTGGGCGCCGATGTGACGGTGCTGCATGCCGCGCCGGATGGCCTGAACATCAACGAGGCTTGCGGTTCGACGCACATCGAGTCGTTGCAGGCTGCGGTGCTGGTTGGGCATGCCGACTTGGGTATCGCCTTCGACGGCGATGGCGACCGGGTGCTGATGGTCGATCACACCGGTGCCATCGTCGACGGTGACGAGCTGCTGTACATCATCGGCCGTGACCTGCACGAGCGCGGCAAGCTGCAAGGCGGCGTGGTGGGTACCTTGATGAGCAACCTCGGCCTGGAGCTGGCGTTCAAGGAGCTGGACATCCCGTTCGTGCGGGCGAAGGTCGGCGACCGCTATGTCATGGCCGAACTGCTTGAGCGCGAGTGGCTGCTGGGCGGTGAAAACTCCGGGCATGTCGTGTGCTGCAACCACACCACCACCGGTGATGCAATCATCGCCGCGCTGCAGGTGCTGATGGCCCTCAAGCGTCGCGGCGAAACCCTTGCCCAGGCGCGCCAGGGCGTGCGCAAGTGCCCTCAGGTGTTGATCAATGTGCGCTTCGAGGCAGGCAAGAGCGACCCGTTGAAGAACCCGCTGGTGCAAGCGGCAAGCGACAAGGCGACCGAAGACATGGCGGGTCGCGGGCGTGTGCTGTTGCGCAAGTCCGGCACCGAGCCATTGGTGCGCGTGATGGTCGAAGGCGACGACGAAAACCAGGTGCGCGGCCATGCCGAAGCCCTGGCCAAGCTGGTCGCTGAAGTTTGTGCCTGAAGAGGCTTGCCAGCGCAGATCGGGTTGGGTAAGATCTGCGCCCACTTTGACCGACGAGGTAAAGCATGCGTCGCCCCATGGTAGCTGGTAACTGGAAGATGCACGGTACCCGCGCCAGCGTCGCTGAGCTGACTCAGGGCTTGGGCAATATGTCCCTGCCAAGCGGTGTGGAAGTCGCGGTGTTTCCGCCAACCCTGTTCATTGATCAAGTGATCAAAGGCCTGGAAGGAAAGGGAATCACCGTCGGCGCACAGAATTCTGCGGTACAGCCTGAACAAGGCGCGCTGACCGGCGAAGTTGCACCGAGTCAGTTGGCTGAAGTTGGTTGCAAATATGTTCTGATCGGGCATTCCGAACGTCGCCAGATTATTGGTGAAACTGACGAAGTGCTGAATCAAAAGTTTGCAGCTGCTCAGAAAAGTGGTTTGACGCCAGTGCTCTGTATAGGGGAAACTCTCGAAGAGCGCGAGGCAGGCAAGACGCTTGAAGTTGTAGGGCGTCAACTAAGCAGTGTTATCGATGCGTTCGGTATTGCCGCTTTTGCCAATGCAGTAATTGCCTATGAGCCTGTATGGGCCATCGGTACTGGTTTGACGGCCTCGCCACAACAAGCTCAGGATGTGCATGCAGCCATCCGCAAGCAGTTGGCGGCGAAGGACGCCGAAGTTGCAGCTAAGGTGCAGCTTCTCTACGGCGGCAGCGTGAAGGCGGCCAATGCGGCCGAACTGTTCGGCATGCCGGATATCGATGGGGGGCTCATTGGTGGAGCGTCCCTGAATGCAGACGAATTCGGTGCAATTTGTCGCGCCGCAGGAAACTGAACAATGCTGGAAACAGTCGTAGTTGTTTTTCATCTGTTGGCGGCATTGGCACTGGTAGTAATGGTGCTGCTGCAACAGGGTAAAGGTGCGGAAGCAGGTGCATCTTTCGGCGCAGGTGCTTCAAATACTGTGTTCGGAAGCCAAGGTTCCGCTACCTTTTTGAGTAAAGTTACTGCTATACTTGCCGCCACTTTCTTTTTGACTGCACTTGGGTTAGGATACTTCGCCAAGCAGCAGGCTCACCAGCTGACTCAAGCTGGTCTGCCAGATCCAGCAGTGCTGGAAGTCAAAGAGCAAAAGCCGGCAGTCAATGATGATGTACCGGTGCTCCAGCAGCAGAAGAGCGAAACCACCAACTCTGGTGATGTACCTCCTCCGGCCAAAGAGCAGCAGTAACGGGTTTCAAATGTAGTATTGCCGAGGTGGTGGAATTGGTAGACACGCAACCTTGAGGTGGTTGTGCCCATAGGGTGTAGGGGTTCGAGTCCCCTTCTCGGTACCAATTGAAGCAAGAGAGCCCGCTTTAGCGGGCTTTCTTGTAGGTGGAGGTTGGATTGACCCTCAAGGGGGTTCGGTCTTATACTTTCGCCCCAGCTTTGTCGCGGGGTGGAGCAGCTTGGTAGCTCGTCGGGCTCATAACCCGAAGGTCGTTGGTTCAAATCCAGCCCCCGCAACCAGCTTCAGCGGAGCCCCTTTTCAGGGGCTTTTTGCTAGCCAACAGTTTTCGGCGTCGTTGTCCAACGGCGCTTTCAGGGATGGGCGCTTCGCCCATTTTTTATTTGCACAGCATGCACGAGGGGGTTCAGGTGTCGAGCAAGCTAGAACAGTTGCAGGCCTTGTTGGCCCCAGTGGTCGAGGGGCTGGGCTATCAGTGCTGGGGGATCGAATACGTCTCCCAAGGTAAGCATTCGGTACTGCGTATCTACATCGACAAGGAAGGCGGCATTCTGGTGGAGGACTGCGAAGCGGTCAGCCGTCAGGCCAGTGCCATCCTGGATGTGGAAGACCCGATCAGCAGTGAATATACCCTCGAGGTTTCCTCTCCAGGCATGGATCGCCCGCTGTTCACTCTGGAACAGTTTGCCTCGCATGCCGGCGAGCAAGTGAAGATCAAGCTGCGTACGCCCTTCGAAGGTCGTCGTAACTTCCAGGGCCTTCTCCGCGGTGTGGAGGAGCAGGATGTGGTGGTCCAGGTGGATAACCATGAGTTCCTGCTGCCGATCGACTCGATCGACAAGGCCAATATTATTCCCAGTTTTGACTGAGACGTGCCGGGCCCGGCGGAATTTACGGGCCCAATGGCTTGCGCAAGGCGAGGCGTACGATGAGCAAAGAAGTACTGCTGGTTGTTGAATCGGTATCCAACGAAAAGGGTGTACCGCCCGGCGTTATTTTCGAGGCGCTGGAAGTGGCACTGGCCACTGCAACCAAAAAGCGTTTTGAAGACGAAGTCGACCTGCGTGTGGAAATCAACCGCCACACCGGTAGCTACGAAACCTTCCGTCGCTGGACGGTCGTCGAGGAAGCGGATCTGGACGATCCGGCAATCGAAGTCTGGCCAGCAAAGATTCAGGAAAGTCATCCTGAAGCCAAAGTTGGCGACGTGATCGAAGAGAAGATCGAATCGATCGAGTTCGGTCGCATTGCTGCGCAAACCGCCAAGCAAGTCATCGTGCAGAAGGTTCGCGAAGCTGAGCGCGCCCAGGTGGTCGACGCCTACCGCGAACGCGTTGGCGAGATCATCTCCGGTACCGTGAAGAAGGTCACCCGCGATAACGTCATCGTCGACCTGGGCAACAACGCCGAAGCGCTGCTGGCCCGTGAAGACATCATCCCCCGTGAGACCTTCCGGGTCGGTGTGCGCCTGCGTGCACTGCTCAAGGAAATCCGCACCGAGAACCGTGGCCCGCAGCTGATCCTGTCGCGCACTGCGCCGCAGATGCTGATCGAGCTGTTCACCATCGAAGTGCCGGAAATCGCCGAAGGCCTCATCGAAGTCATGGCCGCCTCCCGTGATCCGGGATCGCGTGCCAAGATCGCCGTCCGCTCCAAGGACAAGCGCATTGACCCACAAGGTGCCTGTATCGGCATGCGTGGTTCGCGCGTCCAAGCCGTATCCGGCGAGCTGGGTGGCGAGCGTGTGGATATCGTCCTGTGGGACGAGAACCCGGCGCAGTTCGTCATCAACGCCATGTCGCCGGCAGAGGTTGCCGCGATCATCGTTGACGAAGACGCCCATGCGATGGACATCGCCGTTGGTGCCGACAACCTGGCTCAGGCCATTGGTCGTGGCGGTCAGAACGTTCGTCTGGCCAGCCAGCTGACCGGCTGGACCCTGAACGTGATGACCGAATCGGACATCCAGGCCAAGCAACAGGCTGAAACCGGCGACATCCTGCGTAATTTTGTCGAGGAACTGGAAGTCGACGAAGAACTGGCACAAGTGCTGGTCGACGAAGGCTTCACCAACCTCGAAGAAATTGCCTACGTACCGTTGGAAGAAATGCTCAACATCGATGGCTTTGACGAAGAAATCGTCAATGAGCTCCGCGCTCGAGCCAAGGACCGTTTGTTGACCAAGGCCATCGCTACCGAAGAAAAACTGGCAGACGCCCATCCGGCCGAAGACCTGCTCTCCCTCGAGGGCATGGACAAGGACCTGGCGGCCGAACTGGCGGTGCGCGGCGTGGTTAACCGCGAAGACCTGGCCGAGCAGTCGATCGACGATCTGCTCGACATCGACGGCATCGACGAAGAGCGTGCCGGCAAGTTGATCATGGCCGCCCGAGCCCACTGGTTCGAGTAATTAGGCGCGGCCTGAGGAGAGAAGTGCATGACGCAAGTCACGGTGAAAGAACTGGCCCAAGAGGTCGAGGCACCGGTAGAGCGCCTGCTGCAGCAGATGCGTGAGGCAGGTCTGCCGCACACCGACGCCGGTCAGGTAGTGACCGATAATGAGAAGCAGACCCTGCTGACCCATTTGAAGAGCAGCCACAAGAGCAAGGCGGAAGAGCCGCGCAAGATTACCTTGCAGCGCAAGACCACCAGCACGCTGCGTGTCGCCGGTAGCAAGAGCATCAGCGTAGAAGTACGCAAGAAGAAAGTATTCGTGCAGCGCAGCCCGGAAGAGATCCAGGCTGAGCAGAAGCGCGAGCAGGAAGAGCGCCGCGCGGCCGAAAACGCCGCACGCGAGAAGGTCGAAGCCGAAGTGCGCCAGCGCAACGAGGAGCAGGCACGCCGTCAGGCCGCCGAAGCCCCGGCCGCTGCCCCAGTCGCCAAGGCCGAGCCTGTCGCTGTTGCTGCCCCGGTAGTGGCCAACGCGCCGGTGTCCGAAGACGCCGCCGCACGTGCTGCCGAGCGCAAGAAAGACGAGACCCGCCGCAACGAAAGCCGCAGCCGTGACGACGATCGTCGTGGTGGTGGCGCGGCTGCTGCCGGCCGTGGCGAAGCGCCGCGCATGTCGGTCAAGGTCAAGGTCAAGGAGAAGGAAAAGGCTCCGACTCCACGCGCCGCGCCACGTACCACCGAAGAAGAAAGCGATGGTTTCCGTCGTGGCCGCGGTGGCAAGAGCAAAGGCAAGAAGCGCAACCAGCATGGCTTCCAGAGCCCGTCCGGTCCGGTCATTCGTGACGTGACCATCGGTGAGACCATCACCGTTTCGGACCTGGCCCAGCGCATGTCGGTCAAAGGCGCCGAAGTCGTCAAGTTCATGTTCAAGATGGGTACTCCGGTCACCATCAACCAGGTGCTCGACCAGGAAACCGCTCAGCTGGTAGCAGAAGAGCTGGGTCACAAGGTCACCCTGGTCAGCGATACCGCCCTGGAAGACTCCCTGGCCGAATCGCTGAAATTCGAAGGTGAAGTCGAATCGCGTGCGCCAGTCGTTACCGTCATGGGTCACGTTGACCACGGTAAGACCTCGCTGCTCGACTACATCCGTCGTGCCAAGGTTGCCGCTGGCGAAGCCGGTGGTATCACCCAGCACATCGGTGCCTACCACGTCGAAACCGACCGTGGCATGGTCACCTTCCTCGACACCCCAGGCCACGCTGCGTTCACCCAGATGCGTGCCCGTGGTGCCAAGGCCACCGACATCGTCATCCTGGTGGTGGCGGCGGACGACGGCGTGATGCCGCAGACCCGCGAAGCCGTTCAGCACGCCAAGGCTGCTGGCGTGCCGCTGGTGGTTGCGGTGAACAAGATCGACAAGCCGGGTGCCGACCTCGATCGCATCCGCAACGAGCTGGCCGTCGAAGGCGTCACCTCCGAGGACTGGGGTGGTGACACGCCGTTCGTCAAGGTGTCGGCGAAGATGGGTACCGGTGTCGACGAGCTGCTCGAAGCCGTTCTGCTGCAGGCCGAGATTCTCGAACTGACCGCCACCCCGACTGCTCCAGGTCGCGGTGTCGTGGTTGAATCGCGTCTGGACAAAGGCCGTGGCCCGGTTGCCACCATCCTGGTTCAGGACGGCACCCTGCGTCAGGGCGACATGGTCCTGGTCGGCTCCAACTATGGCCGCGTGCGCGCCATGCTCGACGAGAACGGCAAGCCTGTGAAGGAAGCCGGCCCGTCGATCCCGGTCGAGATCCTCGGCCTGGATGGCACCCCGGACGCCGGTGACGAAATGTCCGTGGTGGCCGACGAGAAGAAAGCCCGTGAAGTTGCCCTGTTCCGTCAAGGCAAGTTCCGTGAGGTCAAGCTGGCCCGTGCTCACGCCGGCAAGCTGGAAAACATCTTCGAGACCATGGGTCAGGAAGAGAAGAAGACCCTCAACATCGTCCTCAAGACCGATGTGCGTGGCTCCCTGGAAGCGCTGCAGGGCTCGCTCGGCGGCCTGGGCAACGACGAAGTTCAGGTACGTGTGATCGGTGGCGGCGTCGGTGGTATCACCGAGAGCGACGCCAACCTGGCACTGGCCTCGAACGCGGTGCTGTTCGGCTTCAACGTGCGTGCCGATGCCGGTGCGCGCCGGATCGTCGAGCAGGAAGGTCTGGATATGCGTTACTACAACGTGATCTACGACATCATCGAAGACGTCAAGAAAGCCCTGACCGGCATGCTCGGCAGCGATGTTCGCGAGAACATCCTGGGCGTCGCCGAAGTGCGTGACGTGTTCCGTTCGCCGAAATTCGGCGCCATCGCTGGCTGTATGGTCATCGAGGGTACCGTGTTCCGCAACCGTCCGATCCGCGTACTGCGCGACGACGTTGTGATCTTCGAAGGCGAGCTGGAATCGCTGCGTCGCTTCAAGGACGATGCTTCCGAAGTGCGTAACGGCATGGAGTGCGGTATTGGCGTCAAGAGCTACAACGACGTCAAGGTCGGCGACAAGATCGAAGTCTTCGAGAAAGTCCAGGTGGCTCGTACCCTTTAAGGGCGAGCCCGCTGCCAACCCCCGTCGTACGGCGGTTGGCAGCGCCTCTGCAGGTAGCGCCCGGTCAGGCCTCAGTCTGAACCGGGCGTTTGCCGCTTTAGATACAGGTAGCAAAAATGGCAAAAGAATACAGCCGTACCCAACGTATCGGCGATCAGATGCAGCGTGAGCTGGCCGAGCTGATCCGCCGCGAAGTCAAAGACCCACGCGTGGGCCTGGTGACCATCACCGCCGTCGACGTCAGCCGTGACGTGGGCCACGCCAAGGTCTTCATCACCGTCATGGGTGAAGAAACCCCGGACGCCGTGCAGCAGTCGCTCAAGGCCCTCAACAGTGCCGCCAGCTTCCTGCGCCTGCACCTGGGCCGCTCGATGCAGCTGCGCAGCGTGCCGCAACTGCACTTCCACTTCGATGAAAGCGTCAGCCGTGGCGTGCACTTGTCGGCACTGATCGAGCGGGCGGTCGCCGAAGACCGTCTGCACAAGGATGCCGACGAGCCGGGCGCCAAGGAGTAAGCGGTGGCCCAGGTCAAACGTATCCGCCGCAACGTCAGCGGCATCATCCTGCTCGACAAGCCGTTGGGGTTCACCTCCAACGCCGCGTTGCAGAAGGTCCGCTGGTTGCTCAATGCCGAGAAGGCCGGCCACACCGGCAGCCTCGACCCGCTGGCCAGCGGCGTGTTGCCGCTGTGCTTCGGTGAAGCGACCAAGTTCTCGCAATACCTGCTCGAGTCCGACAAGGGCTACGAAACGGTCATGCAGATGGGGCAGACTACCAACACCGGTGATGCCGAAGGCGAAGTCCTGCAGACCCGTGAGGTGACCGTCGGTCGCGCCGACATCGAGGCACTGCTGCCGCGTTTTCGCGGCCCGATCAGCCAGATACCGCCGATGTACTCGGCGCTCAAGCGTGACGGCCAGCCGCTTTACAAGCTGGCACGTGCAGGAGAGGTAGTGGAGCGCGAGGCGCGTTCTGTTACTATTGGCCGCTTGGAGTTGCTCGAGTGCGAAGGCACCCGTGCACGGCTGAGCGTAGGATGCAGCAAAGGCACCTATATCCGCACCCTGGTGGAGGATATCGGCGAGGCACTTGGCTGCGGCGCCTATGTCGCCGAGCTGCGCAGGACCCAGGCCGGGCCCTTCGCACTGGCACAGACCGTGACCCTCGAGGAGCTCGAACAGGCCCACGCCGAAGGTGGCAACGAAGCGCTCGATCGTTTCCTCATGCCGTCCGACAGCGGGCTGCAGGACTGGCCGCTGTTGAGCCTCTCCGAGCACAGTGCGTTCTACTGGCTGCATGGCCAGGCCGTACGTGCCCCGGATGCGCCGCAGTTCGGCATGGTCCGCGTACAGGATCACAACGGTCGCTTCATCGGTATCGGTGAAGTGAGCGAAGACGGGCGCGTGGCGCCACGTCGACTGATTCGGTCGGAATGACCGAAACCGCAGGCCCAGGCTTCGGCTGAAGCGTGCGGATACAAGGGTGGCTGTCAGTAGGCACGGTCACACCTTTTTTATTAATACAGGGATCAAGTCCCTGGCCTATTGGACCCCGCTTGCGGGATCCGTTTATCAGGAGAAGCCACATGGCCCTCAGCGTTGAAGAAAAAGCTCAAATCGTTGCCGACTACCAGCAAGCTGCTGGCGATACTGGTAGCCCGGAAGTTCAGGTTGCTCTGCTGACCGCGAACATCAACAAGCTGCAAGGCCACTTCAAGGCCAACGGCAAAGACCACCACTCGCGTCGTGGCCTGATCCGTATGGTCAACCAGCGTCGTAAGCTGCTGGACTACCTGAAGGGCAAAGACACCACTCGTTACAGCGCCCTGATCGGTCGCCTGGGCCTGCGTCGCTAATAGCGGCCTGGTCAGTGGTGTGCATGGCGCATTCATCGGCTACGCTGCCTGGCAGCGTTCCCGTTGGGCACGTCATGCGTATCTTCGAGGTTGGCAGCCTGGCAATGCCGAGCGGGATTTCCGCTCGGCGCCAGGCTCCCAGCCTCGTGTTGTATCTGGACGGTCAACGGGGCCGATTCCCTGTTCTGCCCAAGAATTCGCAAGAAACCAGTTCCCCCAGAGCCACTGAAAAAGGTAGGAAACCGTGAACCCGGTAATCAAGCAATTCCAGTTCGGTCAATCGACCGTTACCCTCGAAACGGGCCGCATTGCCCGTCAGGCCACCGGCGCTGTGCTGGTCACCGTCGACAACGATGTCACCGTGCTGGTGACCGTGGTCGGTGCCAAGCAGGCAGATCCGAGCAAGGGCTTCTTCCCGCTGTCCGTGCACTACCAGGAAAAGACCTACGCCGCTGGCAAGATCCCAGGTGGTTTCTTCAAGCGTGAAGGCCGCCCATCCGAAAAAGAAACCCTGACTTCGCGCCTGATCGACCGCCCGATCCGCCCGCTGTTCCCAGAAGGTTTCATGAACGAAGTGCAGGTTGTCTGCACCGTGGTTTCCACCAGCAAGAAGACCGATCCGGACATCGCTGCGATGATCGGTACCTCGGCTGCCCTGGCCATTTCGGGCATTCCGTTCGAAGGCCCGATCGGCGCCGCCCGCGTTGCCTTCCACGAAAGCACCGGCTACCTGCTGAACCCGACCTACGAGCAGCAGGCCGCTTCGAGCCTGGACATGGTCGTAGCCGGTACCGCCGATGCCGTACTGATGGTTGAATCGGAAGCCAAAGAGCTGACCGAAGACCAGATGCTGGGCGCCGTGCTGTTCGCCCACGACGAATTCCAGGCCGTGATCAAGGCTGTCAAAGAGCTGGCTGCCGAAGCCGCCAAGCCGACCTGGGACTGGAAACCGGCCGTTGCCAACACCGAGCTGTTCAACGCCATCCGCGCCGAGTTCGGCGAGGCGGTCTCCCAGGGCTACACCATCACCGTCAAGGCCGACCGTTACGCGCGCCTGGGCGAGCTGCGCGACCAGGCGGTTGCCAAGTTCTCCGGTGAAGAAGGCCAGCCATCGGCCGGTGAAGTCAAAGAGATCTTCGGCGAGATCGAATACCGCACCGTTCGCGAAAACATCGTCAACGGCAAGCCACGTATCGACGGCCGCGACACCAAGACCGTGCGCCCGCTGAACATCGAAGTCGGCGTTCTGCCGAAGACCCACGGTTCGGCCCTGTTCACCCGTGGCGAAACCCAGGCCCTGGTGGTTGCCACCCTCGGCACCGCTCGCGACGCCCAGCTGCTGGACACCCTCGAAGGCGAGAAGAAAGACCCCTTCATGCTGCACTACAACTTCCCACCGTTCTCGGTAGGCGAGTGTGGCCGCATGGGCGGTGCTGGCCGTCGCGAAATCGGTCACGGCCGTCTGGCCCGTCGTTCGGTCCAGGCCATGCTGCCGGCCGCCGACGTGTTCCCGTACACCATCCGCGTGGTATCGGAAATCACCGAGTCCAACGGCTCCAGCTCCATGGCTTCGGTCTGTGGCGCTTCCCTGGCCCTGATGGACGCTGGTGTGCCGATGAAGGCACCGGTGGCCGGTATCGCCATGGGCCTGGTCAAGGAAGGTGAGAAGTTCGCCATTCTGACCGACATCCTGGGTGACGAAGACCACCTGGGCGACATGGACTTCAAGGTCGCCGGTACCGCCAAAGGTGTTACCGCGCTGCAGATGGACATCAAGATCAACGGCATCACCGAAGAGATCATGGAAATCGCCCTGGGCCAGGCCCTGGAAGCGCGCCTGAACATCCTCGGCCAGATGAACCAGATCATTGGCCAGTCGCGTACCGAGCTGTCGGCCAACGCACCGACCATGATCGCGATGAAGATCGACACCGACAAGATCCGTGACGTCATCGGTAAAGGCGGCGCCACCATCCGCGGTATCTGTGAAGAAACCAAGGCTTCGATCGACATCGAAGACGACGGTTCGATCAAGATCTTCGGCGAAACCAAGGAAGCGGCCGAAGCGGCCAAGCAGCGCATCCTGGGCATCACCGCAGAAGCCGAGATCGGCAAGATCTACGTCGGCAAGGTCGAGCGTATCGTCGACTTCGGCGCCTTCGTCAACATCCTGCCGGGCAAGGACGGCCTGGTGCACATCTCCATGCTCAGCGATGCGCGTGTAGAGAAGGTCACCGACATCCTGAAGGAAGGCCAGGAAGTCGAAGTTCTGGTACTGGACGTGGACAACCGCGGCCGTATCAAGCTGTCGATCAAAGACGTTGCCGCTGCCAAGGCATCGGGCGTCTAAGCATTTCGATGCTGGAAAGAAGGACCCTTCGGGGTCCTTTTTTTATGGGCGTCGATCATGCCCGTAGAACATCTTGATGCAGGCACAGCCCCCTGCGGGCGAGCTTGCAACTTGCACTCAACAATCTCCGCATACTTGCAAATTGCACGATCCCTTGTGTCATGCGATTTTTATAAGTAATTGATTTATAAGGATTAATCAAAAGGCAAAAACCTGGCACAGCCCCTGCAACATCACTCCTACCTGACGCCAGGAATCACGGCGCAGACCTTTCGAAAAACAGGAGTGACCCTCATGAAGAAGTTCGCCATTGCTGCCGCTACTGCTACCGCGCTGACCCTGACCATGGCTAACGCGGCGTTTGCTGCCCAGTCCACCCAGGCCCCGATGACGCTTGCGGCCGGTGAGGTGACCAAAGCCAAGGAAGCTACCTCCGATACCTGGATCACCACCAAGGTGAAGGCTGACCTGATGACCGAGAAAGGCGTGCCGGGCAGCGACATCAAGGTCGAAACCAACAAGGGCGTTGTGTCGTTGTCGTCCGAAGTGGCGATTACCGATGCGCAGAAAGAGATGGCCGTCGCCATCGCCAAGAAAATCAAGGGTGTACAGGCTGTCTCGGCTGATGGCCTGAAGTCCGAATAAGGGATGTCCCGTCGGCCAAAGGGAATTGGCCACCATTCAAGCAAAAGCCCCGGCACCTGCCGGGGCTTTTGCTATGCATCAGACCCCGGGATTGCGGGCGATCACATCACTCTCGAAACACTCCTGCTCGAGGATCAACGGCTCCACCAATGGCCGGCTGTCGCGAAAGTGCGCGGTCTGGGTATGGGCCTCGTAGGCCGCGTCGTCGCGGTAGATCTCGTACAGGTAGATCACCTGCGGGTCTTCGCGGTCCACGGACACATCGAACACCAGGCAGCCCGGCTCGGTAGCGACCGAGGCAGCCGCATTGGCTTTGATGGCGCTGAGAAAGGCTTCGGCGGTACCGGGCTTCACGCGCGTCTTGATAAACAGGCTATACACAGGCGCTTCCTTTTGTTTTAAATTCGCACTCGAATTGTATACAAAAATGGAGTCCCGACCATGACCGATCTACCTGCCCGCCCGGGCCGACTCAACGGCCTGCGCCACATTGCCCTGCTGGTGCCCAATCTGGAGGAGTGCGAGCGCTTCTACGTCGATGTGCTGGGCATGGAAGTGCTCAACCGCGCCAACGAGGACCTGGTCTATCTCACCTGCGGTAACGACAACCTCTCGTTGGGGCGCGGCGCAGGTGCGGCCAATGGTCTGCAAACCCTGGATCACTATGGCTTCATCGTCGACAGCGTGGAGGAGCTGGAGGCCTGGTACCAGTACTTCAAGGCCCATGGCGTGACCTTGCTCGACCGACCGTTCAACCACGGCGATGGGGCGCGCAGCTTCCATTTGCTGGACCCGGCGGGGAACAAGGTGCAGCCGCTGTATCACCCGTCGGTGTCGGGGCAGCGGCTGGTTTGAGTGTTTGATTTACAGTAATCGCCGGTGTGGCTGCTCCTGCACCGGTGGGCGCGACAAGCCCACCCACCTGTGGGAGCGGGTTTACCCGCGAAAATGACACCTCGATGCCTGGCACGGGCTATGCCCGTGTTCGCGGGTGAACCCGCTCCCACAGGGATCTCGCAGCTGTTTGAAAGGCGAGCGGACGTGCAAGTTCATTGTGTGGGTGCCGGCTTGCCGGCGATGAGGCCAGCGAAGGCATCACCAGCCGGCATGGGCCTATGCCAAGCTACTCGGCATCCAGATGCAGCTGCGTCACCACCCGGCCATCGCTCTCGGCCTGGCCGAGGGATGCGTCGATGAAGTACACCCGGTCGTCTTCGAGCTGCCCTTTGTCCACCAGGTAGTCCTTGATGCTGCTGGCCCGCTCCTGGCCGAGTGTACGCAGCAGCGGGGCGCTCTCAGCCCAGGACTTGATCACCGCTTCGCGCAGCTTGGCGCTGCGCTCGTCACGCCCGAGCTTTTCCCACTCGGCGGGCGGTTGCTGCTTCAGCCGGGTGCGGTAGATACCTTCGAGCATGGGCGGCTTGTCGCTGTCATCCACCACCAACAGTGACGGGTTGGCCGGCACCTTGTCGCCACGGCGTTGCAGTACCTTGTACCAGGTGGCCTGGTATTCGCGCTCCAGGCGCTGCTGGGCGATCAGCGGGCCATCGCTGCCCTGGGCGGCGGTGCCTTCGATCTCCAGGCGCAGCTCGGGGCGTGCCTTGAGTGCCGAGGCCAGTTTGTCCAGCGAGGCCTGGGCGTCGGTGCTGAGCTCGCTTGAACCTGCGGCAAACGAAACATTGCCGAGATCTTCCGCACCACCGCCAGTGACCAACCCGCCGATGAACTTGAACGGCGCCTGGGCGGCGCGCAGCACCAGGTTGCGCAGGGTCTGCCAGACGATCGGCATCACGCTGAACTGCGGGTTGTTGAGGTCGCCGGAGATCGGCAGTTCGATGGAGATCTTGCCCTCGGTATCCTTGAGCAGTGCCACTGCCAGGCGGATCGGCAGGTCCACCGCGTCCGGGCTGTCGACCTTCTCGCCCAACTGCAGTTGCTCGACCACCAGCTTGTTCTCGGCTTTGAGCTGGCCGTTGGTGATCAGGTAATGCAGGTCGAGGTTCAGGCGCCCCTTGCGGATACGGAAGCCGGCGAACTTGCCCGAGTAAGGGGTCAGGGTGGTCAGTTCGACGCGCTTGAAGCTGGTGGCGATGTCCAGGCTGGCCAGCGGGTTGAACGGGTTGAGCGCGCCCTTGATGGTCACCGGCGCATAACGGTCGACCTTGCCCTTGATGTCCACCTTGGCCGGTTGCGGCTTGCGGTTGTCGAGGGTGCCGATCTGGCCGTTGAGCTGTTGCACGGCGGTGGCGAAGTTGGGGGTCAGGGTCAGGTCGGCGAAGTTGGCCGAGCCATCGTTGATGCTGATCTGGCCGATGCGGATGCCCAGCGGCTTGCTGCTGCCGGCAGTGGCAGGCTTGCTCTGGGCGGCCGCAGGCGCCCCGGCGGGCTGCGGGATCAGCAGGTCATCGACGTTGGTGGTGCGGTCTTCGTTGATGATGAAACGTGCATAGGGTTGCAGCAGGGTCACCTTGTCGATCGACAGGGCATCGCCATGCACATAGGAAAGGCCATCGACATTGACCTGCTGCCATTTGACGAAGTCGCGGTTCTTGATGGTGTCCAGGGTGTGCAGCTGGTTGACCTGGGCCTTGCCGCCGATGTCGAATGCCAGCGGCTCGGTGCTCTTCAGGTTCACCTTGAGGTCGCTGGACAGCATGCCGCTGCGCAGTTCCAGGCGAATGAACGGGTTGATGTAGGCCTGGGCCACACGCAGGTCGATGTCGCGAGTGGCCACATCGAGTTTGGCGGTGATCGGCGCCAGGTTCACTTCGCCTGCGGCCTGCAGCTTGCCCTGCTTGCCCACGCCGGTATCGAGCTTGAGGGTGAAGGGCGACTGGTTGAGGCTGTCGAAGTTCTGCAGGTCGAGGTTGAGCGGACCGACGTCCAGCGCCACAGGCTCCTTCTGGCTGCGGTCGGCCAGATGGATCATGTAGTTGCGTGCCTGTACGTCCTTGAGCAGCACCTGCCAGGGTTTGCTCGGCTCTTTGGCAGCTTTTTCCTTGTCAGTGGGTTCGGCGGCGGCAGGCTCGGCCTTTTCCTTGGGGGTGGCCTTGGCCGGCTGGCTGGCGAACAGCTTTTGCCAGTCGAGCTGGCCATCCTTCTCCAGTGCCGCCCAGGTTTCGAGTTTTTCGCTGCGGATCTTGCCGACGGTCACCAACTGCTTGGCCAGGTCGATGGACGTTTCGCTGACCTCCAGGCTGGCCAGGCGCGCCAGCGGTCGGCCATCGGGGGCCTTGATGGCGAACGGCGCAATGCGCACGGAGGTCTGGTCCAGCAACAGCTCGGTCTCTTTGGCCAGGCTGAGCTTGTAATGGGTGTCGAGGCTGATGACGCCATCTTCCAGCACCAGCGGCACGGCGTCGCGTACGTAGGGCCAGAAGGCTTTCATCTTGCCGTCGGTGACTTTCAGCGTGCCTTCGGAGGCGATCGGCGCGAGGCTCAGGGTGCCGCTCCAATCGATGCGCCCGCCGTTGGGGCCGTTGGCCACCAGGGTCATGTCGGCGTTGTCGTCAGGCAGGGTGCTGAGGTTCTTGAGCTCCAGGTTCATCGAGTCGTAGATGAACTCGATCGGCTCGCTGGGGCGCTGGTCCTCGAAGTGCAGGTAGCCTTCGCTGAGCTTGATGCTGCCGATGCGTAGCGGGAATGGCTCGCTGGGCGGCTCTTCGGCTTTCGGCTCGCTGGGTGGCAGCTTGAACAGCTGGGTCAGGTTGAGGCTGCCATCCTTGGCGAACAGCAGCTCGGTGCGCGACTTGTCCAGCTCGACGGCTTCCAGGTGCAGGGCCTTGGTCCACAGGCTGTCGAGTGCCAGGTTGGCGTACAGCCGCTCGAAACCGATCTGCTCCTTGCCGGGCTCGCCGATCTGCAGGCCCCACAGCGTCAGCTCGAGGCTGAACGGGTTGAGTTCGATGCGCTGCAGGTGTGCCGGCACGGTGGCGTGCTGCGCCAGCTGCTGGTTGGCAATGCGCAGTGCGATGCCGGGGAGAATCAGGAAGCCAAGCAGGCTGTACAGGGCCACCAGGGCCAGCAAGGCGCCGAAGGCGCGAGTCAATCCTTTGTGCATGTGTCGCTTCGTCTGTAGCAGGCTGGAGTGCTTGGAGTATGGCACGTCCAACAGGTTCCGCCGGTGTCGGAAAACACCTCATTCAATCCCCATGCGCCGCCTTGCGCGGTGCGCCGAACCGTCGCGCATGGCCCAGCGCAGCACCGGGGCGGTATTGGCCAGGCCCAGGCGGATCAGGCGCCTGGCCAGCAGGCTTTGCTGCAGGCCAAGCATCTGCTGGGCCCAGCCTGGCAGCAGGTCCGCTCCGGCCTTGAGCATCAGTTTGCCCACCGGCTCGGCCAGGCGGCTGGGCGCCGGGGCCTTGAACAGGATGTCGATAACTTCCAGGCTGCGGGCATCGCAGAGCAGTTGTGGGCGCATGTGTTGCAGGTAGTCCTCGATCTGGCGGCAGGAGCGTGGCACGTCGCGGGCGCCCAGGCGCTCGGCGATCAGCGCGATCTCGTTGTAGTAGGCATCCTGATCGGCGCGGGGCAGGCCGGGGTTGCGGTAGCGCAGGTGGGCGGCGAGAAAGCTGCTCACTTCGGCCACGTGCACCCAGGTCAGCAGGTCGGGGTCGCTGGCGGCATAAGGGCGTCCGTCCGCGGCGGTGCCGACCACCTTGAGATGGATGGTGCGTACCTTGTCGATGAGCCACTCGGCGTCGCGGGTCGAGCCGAACGTGGTGCCGGAGATGAACTGGCTGGTACGGCGCAGGCGGCCGAGCAGGTCTTCGCGAAAGTTCGAATGGTCCCACACACCAGCCAGTGCCAATGGGTGCAGCAGCTGCAACATCAAGGCACTGATGCCGCCCACCAGCATGCTCGGGAAGTCGCCGTGCACCTGCCAGCTGATGCTTTGTGGGCCGAACAGCCCAGGGTCGCCCTTGGGCGTTTCCAGGTCGAGCTGGCCGAGGGCCAGCCCGGTAAGGCTCATGACCTGGGTTTCGATGCGGCGGCGTAGGGCTTCCATGGCGACCTTGCGGGCAGGGCAGCCCTGCCCGGGCCGCGGGTTACTGGTTGAGGCGCTTGTCGATCAGGCCCTGGACCACGCTCGGGTCGGCGAGGGTGGAGGTATCTCCCAGGTTGTCCAGTTCGTTGCAGGCGATCTTGCGCAGTATACGCCGCATGATCTTGCCTGAGCGGGTCTTGGGCAGGGCCGGGGCCCACTGGATCAGCTCTGGCTTGGCGAAACTGCCGATCTCCTTGCTGACCAGCGCCAGCAGCTCGGCCTTGAGTGCATCGTTCGGGGTGACACCATTCATGGGGGTGACGAAGGCATACACGCCCTGGCCTTTGAGGTCGTGCGGGTAACCCACCACTGCGGCCTCGGCGACACTGTCGTGCAGCACCAGCGCGCTCTCCACCTCGGCGGTGCCGATGCGATGGCCCGAGACATTGATCACATCGTCGATGCGCCCGGTGATCCAGTAGTCGCCGTCGGCGTCGCGGCGGGCACCGTCGCCGGTGAAGTAGTAGCCGGGCAGGGGTTTGAAGTAGGTGTCGACCATGCGCTGATGATCGCCATAGACGCTGCGGATCTGTCCCGGCCAACTGGCCTTGATCGCCAGCAGCCCGGCGCCGGGGCCTTCGATGAGCTTGCCCTTTTCGTCCAGCAATACCGGCTGCACGCCGAACATGGGCTGGGTGGCGCAGCCGGGCTTGAGGCGCGGGGTGCCGGGGAGCGGGGTGAGCATGATGCCGCCGGTCTCGGTCTGCCACCAGGTGTCGACGATGGGGCAGCGCTTCTGCCCGACCGCCTCGAAATACCACTCCCAGGCTTCGGGGTTGATCGGCTCGCCGACGCTGCCGAGCAGGCGCAGGCTCGCGCGTGAGGTGCCTTGCAAGGGGCCCGGGCCTTCGCGCATCAAGGCGCGCAGGGCGGTGGGCGCGGTATAGAAGATATTCACCCGGTGCTTGTCCACCACCTGCCAGAAGCGCGAGGTGTCGGGGTAGTTGGGCACGCCCTCGAACATCAGCGAGATCGCTCCGTTGGCCAGCGGGCCGTAGACGATGTAGCTGTGGCCGGTGACCCAACCGACATCGGCGGTGCACCAGAACACCTCGCCGTCGCGGTAGTCGAACACCACCTTGAAGGTCAGCGTGGCCTGCAGCAGGTAGCCGGCGGTGGTGTGCAGCACGCCCTTGGGTTTGCCGGTGCTGCCGGATGTGTAGAGGATGAACAGCGGGTCTTCGGCGGCCATGGGTTCGGGCGGGCAGTCATCGCCGGCCTTTTCGGTGGCCTCGTGGTACCAGAGGTCGCGGCCATCGCTCCAGGCCACATCGCCGCCGGTGCGTCGCACCACCAGCACGCTGCTGACATTGGGGCAACTGGCCAGGGCTTTGTCGACGTTCTGTTTGAGCGGTATGCGCTTGCCGCCACGCACCCCTTCGTCGGCAGTGATCACGGTGCGGCAGTCGGCGTCGAGGATGCGGTCACGCAGGGCGTCGGGCGAGAACCCGCCGAACACCACCGAGTGGATGGCGCCGATGCGTGTGCAGGCGAGCATGGCGTAGGCGGCTTCGGGGATCATCGGCATGTACAGGCAGACCCGGTCGCCTTTCTTCACCCCGCGCGCTTTGAGCGCATTGGCCAGGCGGCAGACCTGGCGGTGCAGTTCGCGGTAGCTGATGGCCTTGCTGTCGTTCGGGTCGTCGCCTTCCCACAGCAACGCCGTCTGCTCGCCGCGCTGGGCCAGGTGGCGGTCGATGCAGTTATAGGAAACGTTGAGCTGGCCGCCGTCGAACCAGCGCGCCGTGCCGGTTTTGAGGTCGCATTGCTGCACGCTGGCCCAGGGCTTGATCCAGGCCAGGCGTTTGGCCTGTTCGGCCCAGAACGTGTCGGGGTCGTCCACCGACTGGCGGTAAAGGCGGCGGTACTCGTCGTCGGTCAATTCGGCGGCCTGGCAGACGGCCAGGGCCTGGGGGTAATTGCGGATATCGAACATGGCGGGTGGTCCTGCTCTTGTAGGGGAGTGGGACTGCGGCGGCTATTCGATGGACAGTGTAGAAGGTGGGGGTGTTCCCCGAGCTGAAAAGCATCGCGGGGCAAGCCCGCTCCCACGATGATCTTCCATTTGTCGTGGGAGCGGGCTTGCCCCGCGATTTGGGTGTTACCGGTGAATCAACCGCGGTGACGGCCGCGGAAGTAGTTGATCAGGCCCTGGGTCGAGCCGTCCTCGGCGCTGTCTTCCAGGCTGCCGACCAGGCGCTGGTACACGCCCTTGCCCAGCTCCTTGCCCAGCTCCACGCCCCACTGGTCGAAGGCGTTGATACCCCAGATCACGCTCTGCACGAAGACCTTGTGCTCGTACATGGCCACCAGCGCGCCCAACCGGCGCGGGCTGATGCGCTCGACCACCAGGGTGTTGCTCGGGCGGTTGCCCGGGATCACCTTGTGCGGGGCGAGCTTGGCGATGTCGGCTTCGTTGAGGCCCTTGGCGCGCAGTTCGGCTTCGGCTTCCTCGCGGGTCTTGCCGAGCATAAGCGCCTGGCTCTGCGACAGGCAGTTGGCATACAGCCACTGGTGATGGTCGGCCACCGGGTTGAAGCTCACCACCGGCACGATGAAGTCGGCCGGGATCATCTGGGTGCCCTGGTGCAGCAACTGGTGGTAGGCGTGCTGGCCATTGCAGCCCACGCCGCCCCAGATCACCGGGCCGGTATCGGTTTTCACCGGGGTGCCGTCGGTCAGCACGCTCTTGCCGTTGGACTCCATGTCCAGTTGCTGCAGGTGCTTGGTGATGTTGCGCAGGTAGTGGTCGTACGGCAGGATCGCGTGGCTCTTGGCGCCCCAGAAGTTGCCGTACCACACGCCCAGCAGGGCCAGCAGTACCGGCATGTTCTTGTCGAACGGCGCGGTCTGGAAGTGCTGGTCCATGGTGTAGGCGCCGGACAGCAGCTCCTTGAAGTTGGCGGTGCCGATGGCCAGGGCGATCGGCAGGCCGATGGCCGACCACAGCGAGTAACGCCCGCCGACCCAGTCCCACATCGGGAAGATGTTTTCTTCGCGGATGCCGAAGGCCACGGCGGCGGCCTTGTTGCTCGACACGGCGATGAAGTGGCGGTACAGCTCGGCTTCCGAACCACCCTGGGCCAGGTACCAGGTACGGGCGGCCATGGCGTTCTTCAGGGTTTCGAGGGTGTTGAACGATTTCGACGAGACGATGAACAGGGTGGTCTCGGCGCGCAGGTTGGCCGACAGTTCATGGAATTCGCTGCCGTCGATGTTGGCCAGGTAGTGGCAACGCACACCGCGCTGGGCATAGGGCAGCAGCGCCTCGGAGACCAGCTCCGGGCCGAGGAACGAGCCGCCGATGCCGATGTTGACCACGTCGGTGATCGGCTTTTCGCTGTAGCCGCGCCACAGGCCGTCGTGGATGCGGCCGACCAGCTCGGTGATCTGGTTCAGCACCTTGTGCACTTCCGGCATCACGTTGGCGCCGTTGACGCTGAGCTTGTCGCCGACCGGGCGGCGCAGTGCGGTGTGCAGCACCGGGCGGCCTTCCGAGCCATTGATGATTTCGCCGCTGAACATCGACTTGATGGCGTCGCCCAGCTCGACTTCGTTGGCCAGGTTGACCAGCAGTTCGCGGGCTTTTTCGTCGATGAGGTTCTTCGAGTAGTCGAGGAACAGCCCGCAGCAGCTCAGGGAAAACTGTTCGAAGCGCTTGCCGTCGGCGGCGAAGGCATCGCGCATGCTGAAGCCCTGCATGGCGTCGCGGTGTTGCTGGAGCGCCTGCCAGGCGGGCAGCGCCGTCACATCGTGGGGAGTACGGTAATACGCCATTGCGGATGGTTTCCTTGGTGCATGGTCAGGCTATGACACTGGCGATCTTTGCCAGTTGCAAGCTGCTCATTATAGGCATTGGTCGCGAAGCGGGAATGGGGGGCGGGGCATGAAATATTGCAGGTACAGGTTTGTGCGTGGGAGCGGGCTTGCCCCGCGATACCGGCGTAGCCGGTGCCATCCATCGCGGGGCAAGCCCGCTCCCACGGAGCCTCTACAAATCATCTGGTTAAGAGCGCTGGATCAGGCGGACGGCTCTTCCAGGTGTAGGTACAGGTTGTCGATCAACCGAGTGTTACCCATGTACGCCGCCGCAATCACCACCAGGTCACGGTCGTCGACCTGTGCCGGGCGCAGGGTCAGTGCATGGCGTACCTCCAGGTAGTCCTTGCGGAACCCCGCGGCTTCAAGTTGCGCCTGCCCGTCACCGATCAACGCCGCGAAATCACGCTGGCCACGGCGGATCGCCTCGGCCATGGCGCTGAGCACGCGGTACAGCGCAGGCGCCGCCGCGCGCTGCTCGGCGCTGAGGTAACCGTTGCGCGACGACAGCGCCAGGCCGTCTTCGGCGCGCACGGTCGGCTCGCCGATGATCTGGATCGGCATGTTCAGGTCGCGCACCATGGCGCGGATCACCGCCAGTTGCTGGAAGTCCTTCTCACCGAACACGGCAAGGTCAGGCTGGACCATGTTGAACAGCTTGCTGACCACGGTCGCCACGCCTTCGAAGTGCCCGGGGCGGCTGGCACCGCACAGGCCTTCGGACAACTGCGGCACGCTGACCCGGGTCTGCACGGCCATGCCATCGGGGTACATCTCCTCGACGGTGGGGGTGAACAGCAGGTGGCAGCCCGCCTCGAGGAGTTTTTCCTGGTCGGCGACGAGGGTGCGGGGGTATTTGTCCAGGTCTTCGCCGGCACCGAACTGCAGCGGGTTGACGAAGATGCTGGCAACCACGAAGTCGGCACGCTGGGTGGCCTTGGTCACCAGCGCGGCGTGGCCGCTGTGCAAGTTGCCCATGGTCGGCACGAAAGCGATGCGCTTGCCCTCGCCACGGGCGCGGGCCACGGCGGCACGCAGTTCAAGGACGGTCTTGACGGTATTCATGCGCTGAACCCATGTTCACTGGCGGGGAAGCTGACGTCTTTCACGGCTTGCACATAGGCTTTGAGCGCGCTGTCGATGTCCGGCTGACCGGCCATGAAGTTCTTCACGAACTTCGGCACGCGGCCGCTGAGGGACAAGCCCAGCATGTCGTGCAGTACCAGTACCTGGCCATCGGTGGCGCTACCGGCACCGATACCGATCACCGGAATGGCCACCGCCTGGGAGATCTCTGCGGCCAGCTCGCTGGGCACGCACTCGAGCAGCAGCATGGCGGCGCCCGCTTGCTCCAGGGCGATGGCATCGGCGCGCATCTGCCGTGCCTGGGCTTCCTGGCGGCCTTGGACCTTGTAGCCGCCGAGCACGTTGACGGTCTGCGGCGTGAGGCCCATGTGCGCGCACACCGGCACGCCACGCTCGGCCAGCAGGCGGATGGTCTCGGCCAGCCAGGCGGCGCCTTCGATCTTGACCATATGGGCGCCGGCGCGCATCAGCTGCGCGGCATTGGCAAAGGCCAGTTCCGGGGTGGCGTGGGCCATGAAGGGCAGGTCGGTCAGGATCAGCGCGCCGTCGTTGCCGCGTTTGACGCAGGCGGTGTGGTAGGCCATGTCGTCGTTGCTGACGGGCAGGGTGCTGTCATGCCCTTGCAGGACCATTCCCAGGGAATCGCCCACCAACAGGACTTCCACGCCGGCTTGGCTTGCGGCCTTGGCGAAGGTGGCGTCATAGCAGGTCAGCATGGTGATTTTTTCACCCTTGGCCTTCAGGCCATGCAGGGTGGTCAGGGTTACTTCAGGCATGTAGGGGCATCCTCGTTCAGGCGCTGTGAAAAACAACTGCGTACAACGCGTGTATTCATCAAGCGGAGCGGCACATCATCGGCTGTGATGTTCGGGCACAGGTCCGTCCGGGCCTAAATGGGTGATTGCGGCATAGTGGCGCCGCGGGACGCCTATAGTCGTGAGCGAGGTGGGGGAAGTCAATGACCCGTGTTACCGCATTGTTACGCGGTGGGTGTTACTGGCGTTACCGCCGTCTGAAACGCCCGGTTTACAGGCGTTCCAGGCCGACGAACGGGCAGTCCTGAAGCAATTGCTGCAGGCTGCGGCCATCGGCGAGGCGGAAGTCGGCGTCGACCAGCTCGGCGAGCGGGTAGAGCACGAAGGGGCGGGCGTGCATGTGGTAGTGCGGTACTTTCAGGCGCGGTACGTCGATGAGCTGGTCGCCGAACAGCAGCATGTCCAGGTCGAGGGTACGCGGGCCCCAGCGCTCCTTGCGGACCCGGCCCTGGTCGTTCTCGATGGCTTGCAGGGCGTCGAGCAGGTCAAGCGGCGTCAGCCGGGTATCGATGGCCGCCACGGCATTGGTGTAGCGCGGCTGGCCGGGCAGCAGCGAGTCGCTGGTGTAAAGCGCCGAAGCAGCCGCCAGGCGCGTATCGGCCACTGCATCCAGCGCCTGCAGGGCGCTGCGCAGCTGCTCGGCAGGCGCATCGAGGTTGCTGCCCAGGCCGATGTAGGCGCGGGTGGTCATGCTCAGTCCCACGCCTGTTCGTCGTCACGCTTGCGTTTGCCGGGGCTGCGCTTGCGTTTGCGCGGGCCGGCGCCGGTGCTGGCACCGTCGTCGCGGTTGCCCAGTTCGCGGATCATGTCGCGGCGCTGGCTGTCATTGGCGTCCTGGTAGTCGGTCCACCATTGGCCCAGGCCATCGGTTTCCTCGCCAGCGCTTTCACGCAGCAGCAGGAAGTCGTAGCCGGCGCGGAAACGCGGGTTGTCGAGCAACATGTCGGCACGCTTGCCGCTGCGGCGCGGCAGACGCTCCTGCATGTCCCAGATCTCGCGGATCGGCAGGGTGAAGCGCTTGGGAATGGCAATGCGTTGGCACTGCTCGGCGATCAGGTCGTGGGCCGCGCCATTCATGGCCGGGATCGGCGGTACGCCTTGGCTCTGCAGGTGCAGCGCGCGGCCTGGCAGGGCGGGCCAGAGCAGGGCGGCGAAGAGGAACGCAGGCGTGACCGGCTTGCCCTGCTTGACGCGCAGGTCGGTGTTGGCCAGGGCCTGGCTGATCAGCGTGTGGGTGTAGGTCGGGCGCTCTTCCAGGGCATGGGCACTGGCAGGGAACAGCGGGTCGAACAGCTCCAGGTCGACCAGCATTTCGAAGGCCAACGCGCCCTGGCCGTTGAGGAACAGCTTGAGGGTTTCTTCGAACAGCCGTGCCGGCGGGATCTCGCGCAGCAGCTTGGCCAGCTGGCGGATCGGTTGCACGGTGTGCTTTTCGATGCCGAAGTTCAGCTTGGCGGCGAAGCGCACGGCGCGCAGCATGCGCACCGGGTCTTCCTGGTAGCGGTGCGTCGGGTCGCCGATCAGGCGCAGCAGGCGGTTGCGCACATCGTGCACGCCGTTGGCGTAGTCGAGCACGCGCTCGTTGACCGGGTCGTAGTACAGGGCGTTGATGGTGAAGTCGCGGCGCTGCGCGTCTTCCTCGAGGGTGCCGTACACGTTGTCACGCAGGATGCGGCCGCTGGCATTGTGCGAGGAGCGGTGGCTGTCGGCCTGGTCCTCGTCCGAGTGCGGGGCACGGAAGGTGGCGACTTCGATGATCTCGCGACCGAAATGCACGTGGACCAGCTTGAAGCGCCGGCCAATGATGCGGGCGTTGCGGAACTCGGCGCGCACCTGTTCGGGGGTGGCGCTCGTGGCGACGTCGAAGTCCTTGGGCGTGATGCCCAGCATCAGGTCGCGCACGCAGCCACCGACCAGGTAGGCCTGGTAGCCGGCCGCCTGCAGGCGCTCGACGATGCCCACGGCATGGCGGCTGAACTGGCTGCGCTGCAGCGAGTGCTGGCTCTTGTTGATCACTTCAGGCGTGGTGCGCCTGTGGTGCTGGCCGGGGACCGGCGGGCGGAACGACTGGAACAGCTTCTTCAGCATGGGATGCACTGTTTGAAGGAATGTTCGGCCAAGGATAGGAGAATGGCCGCATGATGGGCGGGGATTCTAGCATTTACTGGGGGAATGGTGTAGGCGGCGTGCCAAGGGGCGTGGCAGACGCCCAGAAACGACAATGGGGAGCCGAAGCTCCCCACCAAGTCGTTGTGTGCTCTTATTGTTTTTCTGCTGGGCTTCTTGTTTTTGTTGAGTGCCCTGTTCACAAATCTCGAAGCTTGTGAACGACCCCTAAACCAGGGGTGAAGAGCAAACGGATTGCTTTGGTCGCCGAGATGATGCTGATCTTTCGATCCAATCAGTGCAGGTGCTGCTTTTGAGTGCAGTTTTTGTTGTTCTCTGTCTGATCGTGGGGCAAGCCCCAAACACAGCTCCTCTCCAAAAGAATCAGTTAGCTGCGCCTCCGCCGTCTTGTTTTTATTGTGCGTGAGCCGTTTCGTCTTGTTCTTATTCTGAGTTGCAGTGCTTGTTATTGTTCTTGTACCAGACATATAGCAGATGCCGTGCCAACTTTTGAAAAGCCAATGAATCCGGGGGGTTCGTCGTTTCTGGCAGGCTTTGCAGGCGGGCGAATGTGGAAATTTCGTTACCTTAAGCCTCGGTGGCTGTTACGCCTGAAAGCCGAGGTAACAGATTTTTGCGGGAACTGATCTGTTACCGCGTGTTCCCCAAAAGCATCGCGGGGCAAGCCCGCTCCCACGTTTGGTGCCCCATCTGGAGCAGCTGGCGTGGGAGCGGGCTTGCCCCGCGATAGGTTTCGTTGAATCAGTTGTCGCTGGTGGCGTTGCTCTTGCGCCGCGGAATGCCCAGGCGCTGGCGACGCTCCCACAGGCACTTGCGGCTCACGCCCAGCTTGCGCGCCAGTTCCGTCTCGGTCATGTGGTCCTGGTGCTCCAGGACGAAGTGCTGGAAGTAGTCCTCCAGCGACAGGTCTTCGGTGGGCTCGTGGCTGGCGTTGCCGGCACCGTTGCTGACCAGGGCGGGCAGGTGGGCCAGGCCATCGACCTCTTCGAGGTCGCTGAGCTCGATGTCTATGCCCAGCAGGTCGGCCGAAATCTCCGCGCTCTCGCTCAGGATCACCGCGCGCTCCACGGCGTTCTCCAGCTCGCGCACGTTGCCCGGCCAGCTGTAGTGACGAATGGCCTGTTCGGCTTCGTGGGAGAAGTGCAGGTCGTCGCGGCCGATGCGCGCGCTCTGGCGGGCGAGGAAGGTGTCGGCGATTTCGTTGACGTCGCTGCCGCGCTCGCGCAGGGCCGGCAGCTTGAGCGCAATCACGTGCAGGCGGTAATACAGGTCTTCACGGAACTGGCCGGCCTTGGCCAGGTTCTTCAGGTCGCGGTGGGTCGCGGCGATCAGGCGCACATCGACCTTTTGCGACTGTACCGAGCCGACCCGGCGGATCTCGCCTTCCTGCAGCACACGCAACAGGCGGGCTTGTGCCTCAAGCGGCAGCTCGCCGATCTCGTCGAGGAACAGGGTGCCGCCATCGGCCGCTTCGACCAGGCCGGCACGGCCGGCACTGGCACCGGTGAACGCGCCTTTTTCGTGGCCGAACAGTTCGGATTCGATCAGGGTTTCCGGGATCGCCGCGCAGTTCACCGAGATCATCGGTGCCTTGGCCCGGCGCGAAAGATTGTGCAGGGCGCGGGCGACCAGCTCCTTGCCGGTGCCCGACTCGCCCTGGATCAGCACGTTGGAGTCGGTGGGCGCGACCTTGCGGATCTTGACGAACAGGTCCTGCATGGGCGCGCAGGAACCGATGATGCCGATTTCGCCATTGGCGGCTGCGGGGCTGGACTTGTCCGCGCCGGCCTTGCCATTGGTGGTGCGCGGTTCGGCGATTGCTGTTGCGGCCGGCGCGTTCTGCCGGTCACGCAGGATGCGCGCGACGGCTTGCAGCATTTCGTCGTGGTCGAAGGGCTTGGCGATGTAGTCCACCGCGCCCATTTTCATCGAGTCCACCGCCGAGCGCAGGCTGGCGTAGCTGGTCATGATCAGCACCGGCGTGCCCTGGCCAAGCTTGATCAGCTCGGTGCCCGGGGCGCCGGGCAGGCGCAGGTCGCTGACGATCAGGTCAAAGGTGGCGATGCTGAAGCGTTCCTGGGCTTCCTGCACCGAGCCGGCTTCGCTGACCTGGTACTGGTTGCGTTCGAGCAGGCGGCGCAGGGCCGAACGGATGATGGTTTCGTCTTCGACGATCAGAATGTGCGGCATTGATTCAATTCTCTCGACGGTCTCGAATTACAGGGGACGTCGCTACGACATGCCGGGGCAGGGTCACGCGGATCCGGGTACCACGTTGGCGCTCGATGTCGGCCGGGCTGTCGATGGTGATTTGCCCATAATGCTCTTCCACGATGGAATAGACCAGAGCGAGCCCCAGTCCGGTTCCCTCGCCTGGGTCCTTGGTGGTGAAGAAGGGTTCGAACAGGCGGTCCATGATGCTTTTCGGGATGCCGCTGCCCTCGTCCTCGACGATCAGGTCGACGGTGTGATCGCTGACTTCGCTGCGCACGCGCACGGCGCTGCCGGCCGGGGAGGCGTCGCGGGCGTTGGACAGCAGGTTGATCAGCACCTGGGCCAGGCGCTGCGGGTCGCCCTCGGCCCAGTGGTCGGGGTCGCAGAGGTTGAAGAACTGTACTTCGAAATTGCGCCGGTTCAGCGCCAGCAGACCAATGGCGTCCTGCGCCACTTCGGCGAGGCACACCGGCTCCTCGCTGTTCTGCTGGCTGCCGCCGGCATGGGCGAAGCTCATCAGTGACTGGACGATGCGCGACACGCGCTTGGTCTGTTCGAGAATCTGGCTCGACAGCTCGATGATCTCGCCATCGCCCTCGCGTTCTTCACGCAGGTTCTGCGCAAGGCAGGCGATGCCGGTGATCGGGTTGCCGATCTCGTGGGCTACGCCTGCGGCCAGGCGGCCGATGCTGGCCAGGCGCTCGGAGTGCACCAGCTTGTCTTCCAGCGCCTGGGTTTCGGTGAGGTCCTCGACCAGCAGCACCAGGCCGCTGTTGCCCGGTGCCAGCGGCTCGTCGATGGCCGCCTTGTGCAGGTTGAGCCAGCGTGGCTGGCCATCGAGGGCCAGGCGCTGCTTGTGCAGGTGCTCGTCGGGTACGTTGATGAAGCCCTGCAGCAGGCCGCGCCAAGGCTCGGCGATGGTCACCAGGCGCGAGCCGACCACGTGCTTGGCGGCGATGCCGGTCAGCTCTTCCATCGCCTTGTTCCACATCAGGATTTCCTGGTCCTTGGCCAGCGAGCAGACGCCCATGGGCAGCTCCTGCAAGGTCTGGCGGTGGTAGCGGCGCAGGGCGTCGAGCTCGGCGGCGAGGCCGGTCAGGCGCGAGTGGTAGTCCTCGAGGCGGCTCTCGATGAAGTGGATGTCTTCGGTGACGTAGTTTTCGTTGCCGGACTTGTACGGCAGGAAGGTCTCGACCATGTCCTGCGCCACGCTCGGGCCCATCAGGCCGGAGAGGTTGGCTTCGATGCGGTCGCGCAACCGGCGCAAGGCGTAGGGGCGGCGCTCGTCGAACGGCAGGTAGAGGTCACGCAGGGCCTGCTCGACTTCCTTCTGCGCGGCCTTGGCGCCCAGTGGCTTGGCCAGTTGGGTGGCGAACTCCTGGGGCGAGGCGGCGTGCAGCTCGCGGCGTTGCGGGCGACGCACGTTGTCCACCGCGCAGGCTTCGGCGGCACTGACTTCTTCGCTGCTGGCATTGGTGAACAGCGAAATCAGGGTGAACAGCAGGACGTTGGCCGCCAGCGAAGCAATGGCCGCCATGTGCCAGCTGGTGTCGTCCAGCACGTAGATCATGTCCAGCAGCGGAATGTAGAAGCCCTGCAGGTTGCCCAGCAGCGGCAGCAGCATGGTCACCATCCACACCAGCATGCCGGCCAAAAGGCCCGCGATGAAGCCGCGGCGGTTGGCGGTCGGCCAGTACAGCACCGACAGCACGCCGGGCAGGAACTGCAGGGTGGCGACGAAGGCGACGATGCCGAGGTTGGCCAGGCTCTGGTGGTTGTTCTGGGTCAGGTAGAAGACGAAGCCGGCGGTGATGATGGCGACGATCAGCGCCCGGCGGGTCCACTTCAGCCAGCGGTAGATGTTGCCTTCGGCCGGTGGCTGGTACAGCGGCAGCACCAGGTGGTTCAGAGCCATGCCCGACAGTGCCAGGGTGGTGACGATGATCAGCCCGCTGGCGGCCGACAGCCCGCCGACGTAGGCCAGCAAGGCCAGGGCCTGGTTGTTGGCGGCGATGCCCAGCCCCAGTGTGAAGTACTCCGGGTTGGTGCTGGCGCCCAGGCGCAGGCCGGCCCACAGCACCAGCGGCACGGCCAGGCTCATCAGCAGCAGGAACAGCGGCAGGCCCCAGCTGGCGCTGACCAGCGAGCGTGGGCTGAGGTTTTCGGTGAAGGCCATGTGGTACATGTGCGGCATGACGATCGCCGAGGCGAAGAACACCAGCAGCAGGGTGCGCCACGGGCCCTCCTGCAGTGGTGTGTGCAGGGCGGCGAGGGCGGTCTGGTTCTGCAGCAGCCACACTTCCAGCCCGTGCGGGCCACCGAACACGCCGTACAGCGCGTAAAGGCCGATGCCGCCCAGGGCCAGCAGCTTGATCACCGACTCGAAGGCGATGGCGAACACCAGGCCCTCGTGCTTCTCGCGGGTGGCGATATGGCGCGAGCCGAAGAAAATGGTGAAGAGGGTGATCAGCGCACAGAAGGCGAATGCCACCCGCGCCTTGACCGGCTCGCCGGTGAGGATGCTGATGGAGTCGGCCACCGCCTGTATCTGCAGGGCCAGCAAGGGCAGCACGCCGATCAGCATGAAGATGGTGGTCAGCGCGCCGGCCCAGGTGCTGCGGAAGCGGAACGCCAGCAGGTCGGCCAGCGACGAGAGCTGGTAGGTGCGGGTGATCTTGAGGATCGGGTAGAGCAGCACCGGTGCCAGCAGGAACGCGCCGGACACCCCCAGGTAACAGGCGAGGAACCCATAGCCATACTGGTAGGCCAGCCCCACCGAGCCATAGAAGGCCCAGGCGCTGGCGTAGACGCCCAGCGACAGGGTGTAGGTCAGCGGGTGGCGAATGACCGAGCGCGGGATCAGCCCGCGTTCGCTGATCCAGGCCACGCCGAACAGCACCAGCAGGTAGGCGGCGCTGATCAGGATCATCTGGGTCAGGCTAAAGCTCATCGGCATCTCGTTGGCTCTGCAGGATGAATGTGACGACGATGAGGATCAGCCAGAGCAGGTAGGGGCGGTACCAGGCTCCGGTCGGCTCGATCCACCAGTCCATGATGGCCGGGGAGAACAGGTAGATCCCCACGACCAGAAGCAGGACCAAACGATAGATGTACATGCTGGCCTCGAAGGTTGGGCGCTGCGGGTTTGGACTTATTATTGGTGCAAATGGCGCAGGCGATGCTAGCGGGTATCGGTGGGGTTAGCCAAGGGTTTGAATTTGCTGGGCTTTTGAACTTGGTTTCGCTTGTTCTGGCCCTGTCGCGGGGCAAGCCCGCTCCCACGCAGACCGCATTGCTACCGTGGGAGCGGGCTTGCCCCGCGATGGCCTCACCGTATATCGGCTTCGGGCACCGTCATCTGCCGCGCAATATTCTCCGGCCGCCACTGCTGCCGCGCCACCGCCAGCACTTCGGCCGGGCTGGCGCTCACCAGCGCCGGGTCGGTCTGCTGGCCCAGCGCGCGCAATGCTCGCAGCAGCAGTGGTGTAGCCTGGTCCGGCTCCAGCGGCGGCGAGCGGTACGACTTGCCCAGCTTGTGCCCGTCGGGCTGGACGATCAGCGGGATATGCAGGTAGCGCGGCTGCGAGAAGCCCAGCAGCTCCTGCAGGTAGAGCTGGCGCGGTGTGTTGTCCAGCAGGTCGGCGCCGCGCACGACATCGGTCACCCCCTGCCAGGCATCGTCCAGCACCACGGCCAACTGGTAGGCGTAGAGCCCGTCGCGGCGCTGGATGACGAAATCGCCCACTTCGCGCCCCAGGTGCTGCTCGAACCGGCCTTGAACCCGGTCATCGAAGCGGTAGATCAGCTCCGGCACCCGCAGGCGTATCGCCGCGCCTTCGCGGGCATGCCCGGCATTGCGGCAAAAGCCTGGGTAGATGCCGTGATGCCCCTCCAATTGCTTGCGCGAGCAGGTGCAGGCATAGGCCAGGCCCATGTTGAACAACCGGTCGACGACGGCAGCATAGGCGTCGTGGCGCTGGCTCTGGCAAACCACCTCGCCATCCCACTCCAGCCCGTAACGTTCAAGGGTCTGCAGGATGGCATCACGGGCGCCGGGCATCTCGCGTGGCGGGTCGGTATCCTCCATGCGCAGCAGCCAGCGGCCGTTGACGGCGCGGGCGTCGAGCCAGGAGGCGAGGGCGGCGACCAGCGAGCCGAAGTGCAGGTAACCGCTGGGCGTGGGGGCGAAGCGTCCGATGTAGGGGGCTGGGGTCATGGGCTGTGCGGGCTATATAAATGAAAACGGGGCGTATCTGATGTGGGAAGGGGCAAGCCCGCTCCCACAACCAATACGCCCCGTCTTTTAGGGATTCGGATCAGCCTTTGCCGACCGTCTTTTCCTTTTTCTCGGCGATTTCCTTGCAGTCGAAGCACAGGTCCGCAGTCGGACGGGCTTCCAGGCGACGCAGGCCGATTTCAATACCGCAGGATTCGCACCAGCCGTAGTCTTCGTCGACGATCAGCTGCAAGGTCTTGTCGATTTTCTTGATCAGCTTGCGCTCGCGATCGCGGTTGCGCAGTTCCAGGGCGAACTCTTCTTCCTGGCTGGCGCGGTCGGCTGGATCGGGGAAGTTGGCTGCCTCGTCCTTCATGTGGTCCATGGTTTTGTCGACACTGGCCATGAGCTCCTGCTTCCAGCCGTTCAGGAGCTTGGTGAAGTGGGCCCGCATCGGAGCGCCCATGTACTCTTCACCCTTGGTTTCCTTGTACGGCTCGACGCCATAGAGCGTTTGACTGGCTTTTTGCTTTTCTAGGGTGGACATGAATAGACCGCCTCTCACTCATCTGATCCAATGCGCAGGATACTTCCATCTCCGGCGACCGCCGGCCCTGCGACTGCGAGCCGCCGAACTTACCAGATAGATACGGGGTGCGCTACCCCGCCCTATGCCTGCTATTGACAGCGGCGCGGGCGGCACGTTCGCTGGTATGTACAGGTGGAATCACCAGTTTAGACCCAATTGAGAGAAGGCCCATGGCTCAGCCACACAGTGCGCGCAGTCGCGCCATCGAACCCTTCCACGTCATGGCCTTGCTGGCCCGTGCCAACGAACTGCAAGCCGCCGGCCACGACGTGATCCATCTG
Organism: Pseudomonas sp. EMN2; assembly: GCF_009650555.1. Classification (NCBI taxonomy): domain Bacteria; kingdom Pseudomonadati; phylum Pseudomonadota; class Gammaproteobacteria; order Pseudomonadales; family Pseudomonadaceae; genus Pseudomonas; species Pseudomonas sp. EMN2. The sequence continues at coordinate 18,528 of NZ_VZZR01000003.1, read as the reverse complement.
GAAATCGGCGAGCCGGACTTCACCACCGCCGCGCCGATCGTAGCCGCCGGCCAGGCGGCCTTGGCCGCAGGGCATACCCGCTACACCGCCGCCCGTGGCCTGCCGCAGTTGCGCGAGGCGATTGCCGGCTTCTATGGCCAGCGCTACGGCGTAGACCTTGACCCCGAACGCGTACTCATCACCCCGGGTGGCTCGGGCGCCTTGCTGCTGGCCAGCAGCCTGCTGGTGGACCCTGGCAAGCACTGGCTGCTGGCCGACCCCGGTTACCCGTGCAACCGCCACTTCCTGCGTCTGGTCGAAGGCGGCGCGCAGTTGGTGCCGGTCGGCCCGGAGGTGAACTACCAACTGACCGCCGACCTGGTCGAGCGCTACTGGGACAAGGACACCGTCGGTGCGCTGGTGGCTTCGCCGGCCAACCCGACCGGCACGGTGCTCGACCGTGACCAGTTGGCCAGCCTGTCCAGGGCGACCCGCGAGCGCCACGGCCACCTGGTGGTGGACGAGATCTATCACGGCCTCACCTATGGCATGGATGCGCCGAGCGTGCTGGAAGTGGACGATGAGGCCTTCGTCCTGAACAGCTTTTCCAAATATTTCGGCATGACCGGCTGGCGTCTTGGCTGGCTGGTGGCACCGCCGTCGGCGGTGGCTGACCTGGAAAAGCTGGCACAGAACCTCTATATCAGCGCCCCGAGCATGGCCCAGCATGCCGCATTGGCGTGCTTCGAGCCGCAGACACTGGCGATTCTCGAGGAGCGCCGCGCCGAGTTCGCGCGCCGTCGTGACTACCTATTGCCGGCGCTGCGCGAGCTGGGCTTCGGTATTGCCGTCGAGCCCCAGGGCGCCTTCTATCTGTATGCCGACATCAGTGCCTTCGGTGGCGATGCCTTCGCCTTCTGCCGGCACTTCCTCGAAACCGAACACCTGGCCTTCACGCCGGGCCTGGACTTTGGTCGCCACCAAGCTGGCCACCATGTGCGCTTCGCTTACACCCAGAGCCTGCCGCGCCTGGAAGAGGCGGTGCAGCGCATTGCCCGGGGCCTGCGGAGCTGGCAAGGCTGATGGCGCTTTTCCCCGAACTGGAAGAGGCGCGCCTGCTGCGCCGCTACAAGCGCTTCCTGGCCGATATCGAGCTGGCCAGTGGCGAGCAGATGACCATCCACTGCCCCAACACCGGCTCGATGCTCAATTGCATGAGTGAAGGCGGGCGGGTCTGGTTCAGCCGCTCCAACGACCCGAAGCGCAAGCTGCCCGGCACCTGGGAAATCAGCGAAACGCCCCAGGGCCGGCTGGCCTGCGTCAACACCGGGCGGGCCAACGCGCTGGTCGAAGAAGCGCTGCGTGCAGGCACCATCACTGAACTGGCCGGTTTCACCGTGCTCAAGCGCGAGGTGGCCTATGGTGAGGAACGCAGCCGCATCGACTTCTATCTGGAGTATGCCGACGGCAGCAAGGCCTACGTCGAGGTCAAGAGCGTGACCCTCGGTTACCCGGACACCCCGGTGGCGGCCTTCCCCGATGCCGTGACCCAGCGCGGTGCCAAGCACCTGCGCGAACTGGCGGGGTTGGCGCGCCAGGGTGTTCGCGCGGTGCAGTTGTATTGTGTGAACCTCACCGGCATCGAGGCCGTGCGCCCGGCAGAGGAAATCGACGCCGCCTACGCCCAGGCTCTGCGCGCGGCGGTGGCGGATGGGGTAGAAGTGCTGGCCTACGGCACCCGGCTGGATGCACAGCAGATCGTGGTCGACCGGCCGTTGCCGGTGCTGTTCACTCGGTAAGCCAGATGCCCTGGCTGTCTTCCAGGCAGTCCAGGGCTTCCAACCACTCGCCCGCGCACGGGCCGGCCACGCATTCGCCACTCTCGATCAAAAACTGTGCGCCATGATGGGCGCACTGGATCAGGCTGGCGCTGTCGTCGAGGAAGCTGTCTGGCGTCCAGTTGAGGGTAATGCCGCGATGGGGGCAGCGGTTGCGGTAGATGAACACCTGGCCATGGCGACGTACGCCTAGAAGTGGCACGCCGGCTACGCTGAAGGCGCGGCTTTGGCCTTCGCAGAGGTCGGTGGAGGCGCAGAGAAAATGCATGATGGGGTGTGTTTTCAGTTAAGCCGTGTGACAAGGGATGGCTTGACGCTTCAATGCGAATAATTATCAAATTGCCTGCATTCGCCGCGCCAGGCTGCCTATGGTGCGCAGTTCCACCGCCCGCCACAAGGCGCGCGGCCCGCCTTCAAGCAAAGGAATTCGATGATGCGCCGTCCCGCTGCCCTGATCGCCCTGTGTGCCGGTCTGCTTTTATCTACCTCGACGCTGGCGGGCGAACTGCCGCAGCGCTGGGTCAGTGCCGGTGGCGCGCTGAGCGAATGGATCAGCGCGCTGGGAGGGGAGCAGCGGCTGGTCGGCGTGGACACCACCAGCCAGCACCCCGAGTCGCTCAAGGCATTGCCCAGCATCGGCTATCAGCGCCAGCTATCGGCCGAAGGCATCCTGAGCCTGCGCCCGGATGTGCTGGTGGGGACCGAGGAAATGGGCCCGCCGCCGGTGCTGGCGCAGATCCGCAAGGCCGGCGTGCGGGTCGAGCTGTTCTCCAGCAAGGCCGAGCTGGCCGCGGTGGACGAGAACCTCAAGCACCTCGGCGCATTGCTGGGCAGCGAGCAGCAGGCGGCAACGCTGGCCGGTGACTACCACCGCCAGTTGCAAGGGCTGCAAGACAAGATCAAGCAGGCCCAGGCCAGCCAGAAAGCACCGGGCGTGCTGCTGCTGGTCGGGCACGCCGGGGCCAAGCCGCTGATTGCGGGGCTGGGTACTTCCGGCGACTGGCTGCTGCGTCAGGCTGGGGCGCGCAACCTGGCCGACCATCAGGGCTACAAGAATTTCTCGGTGGAGGCCCTGGCCGCACTGGACCCGGACGTGGTGGTGTTCTCCGATCGCGCTCTGGCAGGCGAGGCCGCCCTGCAGGCGCTGATCAAGGAAAACCCGGCCCTGGCCGGCTCGCGTGCGGTGCGCGACAAGCGCCTGCTGTCGCTCGACCCGACGCTGCTGGTCGGTGGCCTCGGCCCGCGCCTGCCCGCTACCCTGCGTGAGCTGGCCGCCAGCTTCTACCCGGCCGTCAAGGCCAGCTTCACCCCATGAGGCAGCGGGTCCAGCCACGCACGCTGTTCACTGGCCTTGCGCTGATGTGCCTGCTGGCGGTCTGGCTGTCGCTGGCGCTGGGGCCAGTCAGCCTGCCGCTGTTCGATACCCTGCGCGCAGGCTTGCGCCTGATCGGCGTGCCCATCAGCGGTGAAGGGCTCGAGCAGGCCGAGATGATCCTCGGTCAGATCCGCCTGCCGCGCACCTTGCTGGGGCTGGCGGTGGGTGGCGTGCTGGCGCTGTCGGGGGTGGCCATGCAGGGGCTGTTCCGCAACCCGCTGGCCGATCCTGGGCTGGTGGGGGTCGCCAGCGGTGCCGCCCTGGGGGCGGCGGTAGCGATCGTGGGCGGCAGCTGGCTGGGCGGCATAGCCGAGTGGTTCGCGCCGTATCTGCTGTCGTTGTGCGCCTTCATCGGTGGCCTGGGGGTGACGGCGATGGTCTATCGCCTTGGCCGGCGTGACGGCCAGACCAACGTGGCGACCATGCTGCTGGCCGGTATCGCCATGACCGCCCTGGGCGGCTCGGCGGTCGGGCTGTTCACCTATCTGGCCGATGACGCGACCTTGCGCACCCTGACGTTCTGGAACCTCGGCAGCCTCAACGGCGCCAGCTATGAGCGCCTGTGGCCGCTGCTGCTGGTGGCGGTGGCCGTGGCGCTGTGGTTGCCGCGGCGGGCACAGGCGCTCAATGCCTTGCTGCTGGGCGAGTCGGAGGCCCGCCACCTCGGTGTCGAAGTGGAAGCGCTGAAACGTGAGTTGGTGTTCTGCACCGCGCTGGGTGTCGGCGCGGCGGTGGCGGCGGCCGGCCTGATCGGTTTCATCGGCCTGGTGGTGCCGCACCTGGTGCGCCTGCTGGCGGGGCCGGATCACCGTGTGTTGTTGCCGGCGTCGCTGCTGGCCGGTGGCACCCTGCTGCTGTTCGCCGACCTGATCGCGCGCCTGGCGCTGGCGCCGGCAGAGCTGCCGATCGGCATCGTCACGGCCTTCATCGGGGCACCGTTCTTCCTGTTCTTGCTGGTCAAGGGGCGCAACTGATGCTCGATGTCGAAGGCCTGTCGCTCAAGCGCGGCAGCAGCGAGGTGCTGCACGATATCCATCTGCAATTGCAGCCGGGGCAGATCCTCGGCGTGCTGGGCCCCAACGGTGCCGGCAAGAGCAGCCTGCTTGGCGCCTTGTGCGGTGAGCTGGCGCCCAGTGCCGGGCGGGTACGCCTGGACGGGCGGGGGCTTGAGGACTGGCCCGGGCAGGAGCGGGCACGGCGGCTGGCGGTGTTGCCGCAGGTGTCCAGCTTGGGCTTCGGCTTCAGTGTCGAAGAGGTGGTCGGCCTGGGCCGCCTGCCCCACGCCAGTGGTCGGCAGCGCGATCGGGAGATCGTCGACGCGGCATTGCAGGCGGCGGATGCCGGGCACCTGGGCGAGCGCAGCTACCTGGCGCTCTCCGGGGGGGAGCGCCAGCGCGTGCACCTGGCCCGGGTGCTGGCCCAGCTGTGGCCGGGCGAGGCCGGCACCACGCTGCTGCTCGACGAGCCCACGTCCATGCTCGACCCGCTGCACCAGCACACCACGCTGCAGGCGGTACGCCGTTTTGCCGACCGTGGTGCAGCGGTGCTGGTGATCCTGCATGACCTGAACCTGGCGGCCCGCTACTGTGACCATATCCTGCTGCTGGAGCAGGGGCGTTGCCACGCGCTGGATACACCAGAGGCGGTACTGACCCCAGTGGCGCTCAAGGCGGTGTTCGGCATCGATGTGCTGGTGCAGGCGCATCCGGAGCGGGGCCATCCGTTGATCATCACTCGCTAGGAGCTTCAGCCATGCGTCACCTCTTGTCGGTCTGCCTGGTAATGGCATTGGCGGGGTGCCAGGCCAGCCTGCCACCACTGCCGGCCTGGCAAAGCAGCGAGGGCCGTGACAGCGCGCAGCTGGGCCAGATCCGCGATCTGGCCAGCGGCCGGTTGATCAGCCCGGACCAACTGGTCGAGCAACTCGCCAATGCACCTCGGGTGCTGGTCGGCGAGCAGCACGACAACCCCGACCACCATGCGCTGCAGCTTTGGTTGCTGCGCGCCCTGCAGAGCCGCCGCCCGCAAGGCAGCCTGCTGCTGGAAATGCTCCAGCCCGAACAGCAGCCGCTGGTCGATGCCTTGCAGCACGGCGGGCCACTGCCTGAGGACCTGCCCAAGGTCCTGGCCTGGCCGGATGGCTGGGACTGGACGTTTTACGGACCGATCGTGAGGGAAGCCCTGGCGCAACCTTATCCGCTGCTGTCCGCCAATTTGTCCCCCGGCGAGATTCGCCAGGCTTATCGCCAGCCAGCAAGCCCGCCGGGCGCGCGCAGCAATGCGGCGAATGTGTTGCAGGCATTGCGCGAACAGGTCCGTGCCGGGCATTGCAACCTGCTGCCGGATAGCCAGCTGCCGGCAATGCTCGCCGTCCAGCAGCAGCGCGACCGGCGCATTGCCGAACGCCTGCTGAGCGCGCCGCAACCTGCGCTGTTGTTCGCCGGCAGCTATCACGCACGCAAGGACCTGGGCGTGCCCCTGCACCTGGCCGACCTGGGGGCCAAAGGCGACAGCAAGGTGTTGCTGCTGGCGCAGGTGGGGGAGACGGTCGAGCCGGGCATGGCGGATTTCGTCTGGTACACCGCGGCGCTGCCCGAGCAGGATTATTGCGCCCAGCTGCGCAAAGGGCAGTAAATCGCAGGCAAAAAAAGACCCGGCAAAGTGCCGGGTCAATAACCGTGATTAGCCTGATGAGGAGATAATCTGAGAGTCCGAACCAGGGGCTTTCAGGTTACCCAACCAGTCTCGCGACCAGTTGTGATAATCATAACGATTCTCATTACCTAGTCAATGGCTTTCAGCAAATTATTTTTCCATCTTCTGTGCCGGGCTCTTCGCGTCGAGCTGCTGGTTGAGCGCCTCTTTGCGTTCAACCGGCAGATCGTTCCAGTGCATGTCCAACAAGGCGCCTTCTATGGCGTACAACAACACCTTGGAAGCCCGGAAACCTCGCGTTCTTACGGCTTGATAGGCACCCACCGCGCCCAGGCGACGGAGGTCCGATGCACTGTGGATACCGACGGCGTGCAGCCATTGCGCGGAGGTCTTGCCAAGATTTTTCAGGTGCTGCAATTCATCGTTCATCGAGCCTCCTTGCGATGGCTGAACGGGTCTTGGGGATAAATCGCGAGCAGGTCAGAGAGGAGTGTAGCGGGGGTTGGAAAATGCGCGGCCTTTTGCCATCGGGGCCCGACCGGTTGCCGCCCCGGGGGGCGGGGCGGCGCCTGGCCGAGGCTCAGCGCGCGGTTCGATAGCGCAGGCGCGTACCGAATTTGAGCGACATGAGGATCTCGTCAGCGCTCAGTTCGCTGGGGAAGTAAGTGCCGGAGATCTGCGCATGGGCGATGCTTGCGCCTTCGAGGCCGGTTTCCCGCAGGTCCAGTCCGCGCAGGTCGGCGGCGCGAAAGTAAGCATCGGTGAAGTCGATGCCGCGTACGTCGAGGTTGCGCAGGTCCAGGCCACGAAAATCGCCGCCGCGAAAATCGATGGGGGCGTCCGTTGGCTTTTCGCGGTTGAAGGTCGCGATCTTCTCGTCGCGGACCAGGGCGTACAGGACATTGTCCAGCTGCCGGGGTTGGTTCATGGCGGCGCCTCCTCGTGGGGTGTGATGATATTGTAATGACATCACTGAGGAGGCGCCGGACTTCAGGCGTGAACTGTCGACTGCTTCACGCCTGGAGGGTCAAAGGCCTGGCAGGTGCTGGCGGATCTGCTCGATCAGCTGGTCCATGCTGGCGCTTTCCTGGGTGTCGACGCGCTTGCTGTGCTTCTGTTCTTCGGTATCGAGCGGTTCGCGGCTGGCTTGCTGCGCCTTGACGACTTCGAGGGTGGCATCCGAAGGGTCCAGGTTATCGGCCTGGCGTTGCGCCAGCCAGCTCTCGATGACGGCCTCGGGGGCCTGGCAGTCGAGAATCAGGAAGGGAGCGCCGGTCTCGCTGGCGACCTGTGCCGCGGCCTTGCGCTGGTCGTGCTTGAGGTAAGTGGCGTCCAGCACTACCGGGAAGCCGGCACGCAGGATGATTTCTGCGAGCGTATGCAGGCGCTGGTAGGTCGCGGCGCTGGACTGCTGGTCATAGATCCCTGCCTGCAACTGGCCGGCTTGCGCCTGCTGCTGCTCGCCGAACAGGCGCTTGCGTTCGACATCGGAGCGCACGCGCACCGCGCCCAGCGCTTCGACCAGACGCATGGCCACATGGCTTTTGCCTACCGCCGAAACACCGTGGGTGATCGCCAGCAGGCGCGACGGGATGGCGCTGTAGCTTTCCGCCAGGTTGGCGTAGTTGCGGTAGGTGCGCAGTGTGGTGGCGCGCTGCACGCCATCGGCGTCGGCCGGCATGCTGAACAGCGCGACCTTGGCCCGTACCAGGGCACGGTAGGCCTTGTAGAAGTTCAGCAGCTCCAGGCCCTGGTAGTCACCGGTCAGTTCCAGGTACTGGCTGATGAAGCGCCGCGACAGGCACTTGAGACCGCGGTCTTCGAGGTCCATGGCGAGGAAGCCGACATCGGCGTAGACATCGGTCAGGCGGAACGGCTCGTTGAACTCGATGCAGTCGAAGATCACCACCTTGCCGTCGATCAGGGTGGCGTTGCCCAGGTGGATGTCACCGTGGCATTCGCGGATGAAACCGTCGGCCTTGCGCGCCTCGAGCAGGCCGTGCAGGCGTTTGAAGCTGTCCTGGGCCCAGGCTTGCAGGTTGTCGAGCTGCTGCAGGTCGGCCTTGTCGCTGAGGAACGGGCGAATCTGCTCGAAATTCTGCTCCACCGGGGCCATGACGGCTTCAGGCGTACCCAGCGGGTGCTCGACGGCGACTTTCGGGGCCTGCAGGTGGAACTCGGCAATCTGCCGGGCCATCTGGTCGATGTGGCCGGCGTTCAGCTCACCGTTGGCCTGCAGGGTGCTGAGCATCTGGCCCTGGGGGAACTGGCGCATTTTCAGCGCGTACTCGATCGGCGTGCCTGCGCCGCCCAGTTGCGGGGCTTCGGCGCTGCCGGTAATCGGTAGCACTTCCAGGTACAGGCCGTCGGTCAGGCGCTGGTTCAGGCGCAGTTCTTCGTTGCAGAAATGCCCACGCTGATCCAGGCCGGTGAAGTCGAGGAAGCCGAAGTTCATGGGCTTCTTGATCTTGTAGGCGAATTCACCGGTGAGCAGGACCCAGGAAATGTGCGTTTCAATGAGCTGGAAGCCCTCGACGGGGTGCGGATAAAGTGCAGGGTTCTGCAGCGCGCTGATCAGGGCTTGGCTCACAAGTGATCCTTTCGGGGTAAGGGAATTCGAAGGCGCCATTATGGTCAATGGTGACGTCCCTGCAAACCGCCTGTGGGCGCCTGCCTCCCTTTCTGAAAGTGCGTATACTCCGCCGCCATGACACGTACCCGAAATTCCCGCCCCCCTAAAAAACCACCGACCAGCCGTGCGCGCACCTGGTTGGGCTGGGCACTCAAGCTCAGCCTGGTCGGCCTTGTCCTGATCGCCGGCTTTGCGGTCTACTTCGATGCGACTGTGCAGGAGAAGTTTTCCGGCAAGCGCTGGACCATCCCGGCCAAGGTGTACGCTCGGCCGCTGGAGCTGTTCGTCGGCCAGAAGCTGAGCAAGAACGACTTCCTCACCGAGCTCGATGCCCTGGGCTACCGTCGCGAGAGTGCAGCCAATGGCCCCGGCGCGGCGTCGGTAAATGGCAACAACGTCGACCTCAATACCCGCGGCTTCCAGTTCTATGAAGGCATGGAACCGGCGCAGTTCGTGCGTGTGCGTTTCTCCGGTGACTACGTTGCGGGGCTCAGCGGTGCCAACGGCGGCAAGCTCGACGTGGTGCGCCTGGAGCCGCTGATGATCGGCGGCATCTACCCGAAGAACCTTGAAGACCGCATCCTGATCAAGATCGACCAGCTACCGCCGTACCTGGTGGAGACCCTGATCGCCACGGAAGACCGCGATTTCTACAGCCACTTCGGCGTATCGCCCAAGTCCATCGCCCGGGCCATCTGGGTCAACACCTCCGCGGGCGCCATGCGTCAGGGCGGCAGTACCCTGACCCAGCAGTTGGTGAAGAACTTCTTCCTCACCAACGAGCGCAGCCTCAGCCGCAAGCTGACCGAGGCCATGATGGCCGTGCTGCTGGAGATGCACTACGACAAGCGCGAGATCCTCGAGGCGTACCTGAACGAAGTGTTCATCGGCCAGGACGGCCAGCGCGCGGTGCATGGTTTCGGTCTGGCCAGCCAGTTCTTCTTCAGCCAGCCGCTGCAGGAGCTCAAGCTGCACCAGATCGCCTTGCTGGTGGGCATGGTCAAGGGGCCGTCCTACTACAACCCGCGCCGTTACCCCGAGCGCGCCCTGCAGCGCCGCAACCTGGTGCTCGACCTGCTGGCCGAGCAGGGCGTGGCCAGCCAGGACGTGATCGATGCGGCGAAGAAGATGCCGCTGGGCGTGACCAAGCGCGGCAGCCTGGCCGACAGCTCGTTCCCGGCGTTCCTCGACCTGGTCAAGCGCCAGTTGCGCCAGGACTACCGCGACGAAGACTTGACCGAAGAAGGCCTGCGCATCTTCACCAGTTTCGACCCGATCCTGCAGATGAAGGCCGAAACCGCCATGAGCGAGACGTTCAAGCGCTTGGCCGGGCGCAAGGGCGCCGACGACGTGGAGTCGGCGATGGTCGTCACCAACCCTGAAACCGGCGAGGTGCAGGCGCTGATCGGCAGCCGTCAGTCGGGCTTTGCCGGCTTCAACCGTGCCATCGACGCGGTGCGGCCGATCGGCTCGCTGGTCAAGCCGGCGGTCTACCTCACCGCCCTTGAGCAGCCGAGCAAGTACAGCCTGACCACCCGGGTACAGGACGAGCCGTTCTCGGTCAAAGGCGCCGACGGCCAGGTGTGGCGCCCGCAGAACTACGATCGCCGTCCGCATGGCACCATCTACCTGTACCAGGGCCTGGCCAACTCCTACAACCTGTCGACCGCCAAGCTTGGCCTGGAAGTGGGCGTGCCGAACGTGATCAAGACCATCGGCCGCCTGGGGGTGCAGGTCGACTGGCCGGCGTTCCCGTCGATGCTGCTGGGCGCTGGCGGCATGTCGCCGATGCAGGTGGCGACCATGTACCAGACCATCGCCAACGGTGGCTTCAATACACCGATGCGCGGCATTCGCAGCGTGCTCACCGCCGAAGGCGAGCCGCTCAAGCGCTACCCGTTCCAGATCCAGCAAACCTTCGACCCCGGTTCCATTTATCTGGTGCAGAACGCCATGCAGCGGGTAATGCGTGAAGGTACCGGGCGTTCGGTGTATAGCGTGCTGCCCAGTTCGCTGACGCTGGCGGGCAAGACCGGCACCAGTAACGACTCGCGCGACAGTTGGTTCTCGGGCTTCAGCCAGGACCTGCTGGCCGTGGTCTGGCTGGGCCGCGACGACAACGGCAAGACGCCGTTCACCGGCGCCACCGGCGCGCTGCAGGTGTGGACCAGCTTCATGAAGAAGGCCGACCCGCTGCCGCTGGACATGCCGCAACCGGATAACGTGGTGCAGGCCTGGATCGACCCTTACAGCGGCCAGGGTTCCGACGGTAGCTGTCCGGGAGCGGTGCAGATGCCGTATATTCGCGGCAGCGAACCGCCCGCTGGCGCCACCTGTGGTGGCGAACAGAACCCGGCCGAGCAGGTCATGGACTGGGTCAAGGGGTGGATGAATTGAGCACGAGCTTTTGAAGAGGGTGTGAAGTGAAGAAGTGGTGGATTCCTGCCTTGACCTCGGTAGCCGTGCTGCAAGGCTGCTCAAGCGTCCAGCGTGGCAACATCCCGGTGGTGGATTCGAGCACCCGGGTTTCCAACAGTGAGCGGGTCCAGGCCACGCGCAATTCGGCCTACCCGACCAGTGGCGGCAGCAGCCAGGCGCAGTCGTTGCCCGAAGAAGGCGGCGTCACCGTGATGATCCCGCAAGGGACCGGCGGCGCGCCGATCAGCACCGGGCCTATTACGCCGGGCCCGGTCAGCAGTGGCCCGATCACCCCGGGCCCGGTCAGCACCGGCCCCATCACCACCAACCCTAACCCGGTGGCCGATGAGCCGTTCGACATCGCCTCGATGAGCAACCCCTCGGTGGCCACTCAAGCGCCGACCGGCATCCCGCGCGCCAACAGCGGTGGCCTGTCTGCCGACGAGCAACTCGATGGTCCGGTGCTGGCGCTGCTGACCACCGCCCAGCAGCAGCAGGGCAGCGGTGACTTCAACGGCGCCGCTTCGAGCCTGGAGCGTGCCCAGCGCATCGCCCCGCGCGAGCCGCAGGTGCTGTTCCGCCTGGCTCAGGTGCGCCTGTCGCAAGGTGATGCGGCGCAGTCCGAGCAATTGGCTCGTCGCGCGCTGACCTACGCCAACGGCCGTCCGGACCTTCAGGCCCAGCTGTGGAACACCATCGCCCAGGCCCGCGAGAAGCAAGGCGACAGCGCCGGTGCCGCACTGGCGCGGCAGAAGGCGCGGGTCAACCTGTGATGGAGCAGCGCATTCTCGATATCGCCGACCATCTGCTGCTGATCGAGCAAGAGCTCAAGGTCCAGGGCTGGTGGAGCGCTGATACGCCGAGCGAAGAGATGCTGGCCAGCACGGTGCCGTTCGCGGTGGACAGCATGAGCTTCGAGCAGTGGCTGCAGTGGATCTTCCTGCCACGCATGAAGCTGATCCTGGAGCATGGGCTCGCGTTGCCGAATGCCTCGGGCATCCTGGTGATGGCCGAGACGGTGTTTGTCGATCGCCCAGAACAAAGCCGCACGCTACGGCGCCTGTTGGCAGAATTCGATCAATTGATCGCGCCTTCCGCCTGATTTCTTCTCTTTTTCCTTTAAGGGCCGCAGATTGTGGCCCTTTTTTATGGAAATCTTTATTGTTCTGCTGCTGCTCGCCTTTTTAGTGGTGCTGGCGATTCATCTTGCGGAAAAATTGGCAATAATTTTTCTTGACTTGTTGGCGCCAAATCACAAGAATCCAGATTCCGCTGTAGAGGGACTGCCAGAAGCAGACCCGCTAAGCAGATCATGAGGCGCACACCCGCGCCGACTTGTAACACCCCGCAACGCGTTACCTCGCGCTGGGTGGGAAAGCCCGCAACACACCAGGGCATTCCCAATACTTGCTCAGTCAGTGCTGACGTTCGCTCATGCTCTGCTTGGCAGTAAACCTATTAAGACCCGTCCAGTGAGGACGGTATTCTGGCGTTTTAGAGGTGAACAACGTGGAGCTTTTATCTGGCGCTGAGATGGTCGTCCGCTTCTTGCGTGACGAGGGCGTTAAGCACATCTACGGGTACCCTGGCGGTGCTCTCCTTCATGTTTACGATGCTCTGTTCAAGGAACCGGAAGTCCAGCACATCCTGGTCCGTCACGAACAGGCTGCCACCCATATGGCGGACGGTTACGCCCGTGCCACCGGCAAGGCCGGCGTGGTACTGGTGACTTCCGGCCCAGGCGCGACCAATGCCATCACCGGCATTGCCACCGCCTACATGGATTCCATTCCGATGGTCATCCTGTCTGGCCAGGTGCCCAGCACCATGGTCGGCACCGATGCCTTCCAGGAAACCGACATGATCGGTATTTCCCGGCCGATCGTGAAGCACAGCTTCATGGTCAAGCATGCTTCGGAAATCCCGGAAGTCCTGAAAAAAGCTTTCTATCTTGCGCAATCCGGCCGTCCCGGCCCGGTCGTGGTCGACATTCCAAAAGATATGACCAACCCGGCTGAGAAGTTCGAGTACATCTACCCGAAAAAGGTCAAGCTGCGTTCGTATAGCCCGGCTGTACGTGGTCACTCCGGCCAGATCCGCAAGGCAGCCGAAATGCTCCTGGCGGCCAAGCGCCCGATCGTCTACTCCGGCGGCGGCGTCATCCTCGGCGGCGGCTCCGAAGCCCTCACCGAAATCGCCAAGTCGCTGAACCTGCCGGTCACCAACACCCTCATGGGCCTCGGTGGCTTCCCGGGTACCGACCGCCAGTTCGTCGGCATGCTCGGCATGCACGGCAGCTACACCGCCAACCTGGCGATGCACAATGCCGATGTGATCTTCGCTGTCGGCGTGCGTTTCGACGACCGTGTGGTCAACGGCCCGGCCAAGTTCTGCCCGAACGCCAAGATCATCCACATCGACATCGACCCGGCGTCGATCTCGAAGATGATCAAGGCCGACGTGCCGATCGTCGGTCCGGTCGAAAGCGTGCTCAACGAAATGCTCGGCATCCTCAAGGAAATCGGCGAGCAGCCTGACAAGGCGGCGCTGGATGCCTGGTGGAAGCAGATCGACGAATGGCGTGGCGACGGTGGCCTGTTCCCTTACGACAAGGGCGACGGCAACGTCATCAAGCCGCAACAGGTCATCGAGACGCTGTGCGAAGTGACCAAGGGCGATGCCTTCGTCACCTCCGACGTGGGCCAGCACCAGATGTTCGCGGCGCAGTACTACCGCTTCAACAAACCCAACCGCTGGATCAACTCCGGTGGCCTGGGCACCATGGGCTTCGGTTTCCCGGCGGCCATGGGCATCAAGCTCAACTTCCCGGACCATGACGTGGCCTGCGTCACTGGTGAAGGCAGCATCCAGATGAACATCCAGGAGCTGTCCACCTGCATGCAGTACGGCCTGCCGGTGAAGATCGTCAACATGAACAACGGTGTGTTGGGCATGGTCCGCCAGTGGCAGGACATGGCCTACAACGGCCGCCACTCGCACTCCTATGTCGAGTCGCTGCCTGATTTCGTCAAGCTGGCCGAGGCCTATGGTCATGTGGGTATCCGCATCACCAGCCTGAAGGACCTCAAGCCGAAGCTGGAAGAAGCGTTTGCCATGAAAGACCGCCTGGTCTTCATCGACATCGCGATCGACCGTACCGAGCACGTCTATCCGATGCAGATCAAGGATGGCTCGATGCGTGACATGTGGCTGAGCAAGACGGAGCGTACCTGATATGCGGCACATCATTTCCCTGCTGCTGGAAAACGAACCCGGTGCCTTGTCTCGCGTGGTCGGCCTGTTCTCCCAGCGCAACTACAACATCGAAAGCCTGACCGTGGCGCCGACCGAAGACCCGACCCTGTCGCGTCTGACGTTGACCACCGTCGGTCATGATGAAGTGATCGAACAGATCACCAAGAACCTGAACAAGCTGGTCGAAGTGGTCAAGCTGGTCGACCTGTCGGAAAGCGCTCACATCGAGCGCGAACTGATGTTGGTCAAGGTCAAGGCCACCGGTGCCCAGCGTGCCGAGATCAAGCGCACCACGGATATCTTCCGTGGCCAGATCGTCGATGTGACCGCCAGCGTGTACACCGTGCAGCTGAGCGGCACCAGCGACAAACTGGACAGCTTCATCCAGGCCATCGGCACCGCATCGATTCTCGAAACCGTGCGCAGTGGCGTCACCGGCATTGCCCGTGGCGACAAAGTGCTCAGCATCTAACTTCAAAAATTAGCGATGGCTCCGCAGGGGCCGAGATATAACCAGGGGTATTTCATGAAAGTTTTCTACGATAAAGACTGCGACCTTTCCATCATCCAGGGCAAGAAAGTCGCCATCATCGGTTACGGCTCCCAGGGCCACGCTCAGGCGTGCAACCTGAAGGACTCCGGTGTAGACGTCACCGTCGGTCTGCGTAAAGGCTCGGCCACCGTTGCCAAGGCAGAAGCCCACGGCCTGAAAGTAGCCGACGTGGCCACCGCCGTCGCTGCAGCCGACCTGGTCATGATCCTCACCCCGGACGAGTTCCAGGGCCAGCTGTACAAGAACGAGATCGAGCCGAACATCAAGAAAGGCGCCACCCTGGCCTTCTCCCACGGCTTCTCGATCCACTACAACCAGGTCGTTCCGCGTGCCGACCTCGACGTGATCATGATCGCGCCGAAGGCCCCGGGCCACACCGTGCGCTCCGAGTTCGTCAAAGGCGGCGGCATCCCTGACCTGATCGCTATCTACCAGGACGCTTCGGGCAATGCCAAGAACGTCGCCCTGTCCTACGCCGCTGGCGTCGGTGGCGGCCGTACCGGCATCATCGAAACCACCTTCAAGGACGAGACTGAAACCGACCTGTTCGGCGAGCAGGCTGTTCTGTGCGGCGGTACCGTCGAGCTGGTCAAAGCCGGTTTCGAAACCCTGGTCGAAGCGGGCTACGCCCCGGAAATGGCCTACTTCGAGTGCTTGCACGAGCTGAAGCTGATCGTTGACCTCATGTACGAAGGCGGCATCGCCAACATGAACTACTCGATCTCCAACAACGCCGAGTACGGTGAGTACGTCACCGGCCCTGAAGTCATCAACGAAGAATCCCGCAAGGCCATGCGCAACGCTCTGAAGCGCATCCAGGACGGCGAATACGCGAAGATGTTCATCAGCGAAGGTGCCACCAACTACCCATCGATGACCGCCAAGCGCCGTAACAACGCCGCCCACGGCATCGAAATCATCGGCGAGCAACTGCGTTCGATGATGCCGTGGATCTCGGCCAACAAGATCGTCGACAAGAGCAAGAACTAAGTCTTGCTTGGCTAAATGAAAAACGCGGCTTCGGCCGCGTTTTTTCGTTTGCGCGGCCGGCTTCTGGTATAAAGCGACCAGTGGCTCGCCGTCAGAACCCATTTCGCGAGCCCGTGTCGAACATATTCCACCCCAGTTGCAAGGTACTTTTCATGAGCGAACGTCCCGAAGAGCCGAACAAGCCCTCCGACGCCGAAAGCCTGCTACCGATCGATGAGCATGTCGAAGAAGGGCATGACGCCGAAGGCCGCAAGGTCCGTCACCGCGGCATCTACCTGCTGCCCAACCTGTTCACCACCGCCAACCTGTTTGCCGGTTTCTATTCCATCATCAGTTCGATGAGCGCGCAGAGCGCCCTGAGTGCTGGTGATCCGCGCGAAGCGAGCAAGTATTTCGCCTTCGCCGCCATCGCGATCTTCGTCGCCATGGTGCTCGACGGCCTCGATGGCCGTGTGGCGCGTATGACCAATACCCAGAGCGCCTTCGGTGCCGAGTACGACTCGCTGTCGGACATGGTCGCCTTTGGTGTGGCGCCGGCCTTGTTGGCCTTCGGCTGGGCACTGGGTGACATGGGCAAGGTCGGCTGGATGGTCGCCTTCATCTATGTGGCCGGTGCTGCACTGCGCCTGGCACGCTTCAACACCCAGGTTGGTACCGCCGACAAGCGCTACTTCATCGGCTTGGCCAGCCCGGCCGCGGCTGGCGTTGTGGCCGGCACTGTGTGGGCGTTCAGCGATTTCGGTATCCAGGGTTCCAAGCTGTCGTTCCTGGTGGCATTGCTGGTGGCTGCTGCCGGCATGCTGATGGTCAGCAACATCAAGTACAACAGCTTCAAGGAGCTGGATCTCAAGGGTCGTGTGCCCTTTGTTGCGATCCTGGCTGTGGTGTTGGTGTTCGCTGTGGTGTTCAGCGACCCGCCCCGCATCCTGCTGCTGATCTTCCTCGCCTATGCGGTTTCCGGCCCGCTGCAGTACCTGCTGCGCGGTCGTCGTAAAACCTCATGAAGATTTAATCGTGGAATAACCTGCCGGCTCCATAGTCTTACGGGTACATCAGTTGCCCGTACTGTGGAGCCGTCATGCTCATCAAACTCCCCCGATCATCCGACTGCACGTCGGCACAGATCACCCCTGAACACATCTACCTTTCCCGTCGCAGCATGCTGGGTGGCGCCTTGGCAGGCATGGCCCTGGGCGCTTTGCCGCGTCTGGGGGTGGCCGCAGAGCCATCGCGTTATGCCGATGCCGCAGCCGGAGCGGCGCCTGCGTGGTTCACCGAAAAGCTGGGTGCCACGCGCTGGCAGGCCGTCACCGTGAAGGATGAGGCCATCACACCGTTCAAGGACGCCACTCACTACAACAACTTCTATGAGTTCGGGCCTGACAAGGGCGACCCTGCGGCCAATGCGGGCAGCCTGAAGACTGAGCCCTGGAGCCTGGTGGTCGATGGTGAGGTGGCAAAGCCTGGGCGCTATGCGCTGGAAGACTTCGTGAAGCCCTATCAGCTCGAGGAACGCATTTATCGGCTGCGTTGCGTAGAGGCCTGGTCGATGGTCATTCCGTGGTTGGGCTTTCCGCTTGCGCAAGTGCTCAAGCAGGTCGAGCCTACTTCCAGGGCGCGCTATGTCCGTTTCGAAACGCTGCAGGACCCCAAGAGCATGCCTGGGCAGCGCTCCGGTTTTGCCCTGATCCACTGGCCTTATGTAGAAGGGCTGCGCCTGGATGAAGCGATGAACCCGTTGGCGATCCTGGCGGTGGGCATGTATGGCCGGGAGTTGGCTAACCAGAACGGTGCGCCACTGCGTCTGGTGGTGCCCTGGAAGTATGGCTTCAAGAGCATCAAGTCGATCGTGCGCATCAGCCTGGTGGCGGAGCAACCGCAGACCACCTGGCAAGGGCTGGCGCCGGATGAATATGGTTTCTATGCCAACGTCAACCCGACGGTCGATCACCCACGCTGGACCCAGGCCCGCGAGCGGCGTTTGCCCAGCGGGCTGTTCAGCCCCAATGTGCGGGAGACGCAGATGTTCAATGGTTATGCTGATGAGGTGGCGTCGTTGTACGCCGGGCTCGATCTGCGGAAGAACTATTGATGCGTTATCCCTGGTTGCGATTGGCGATTTTTGTGCTCGGCTGTCTGTTTCCTGTCTGGTGGCTGTATCAGGCGGTGACGGGGCAGCTTGATCCAGATCCGGGCAAGATCCTGGTGGACCGGCTCGGGCTGGGGGCGTTGGTCTTTCTATTGATTACCTTGAGCATGACGCCGCTGCAGAAATTGACAGGGTGGTCGGGCTGGATCGTGGTGCGCCGGCAGCTGGGGTTGTGGTGCTTTGCTTATATAGTGCTGCACATGACTTCTTATATGGTTTTCATCCTGGGCCTGGATTGGGGGCAGCTGGGGGTTGAGTTGCGCAAGCGGCCGTACATCATCGTCGGTGCGTTGGGTTTCCTTGGATTGCTGGCGTTGGCGGTCACTTCCAATCGCTACAGTCAGCGACGGCTAGGGGCGCGTTGGAAGAAGCTGCACAAGCTGGTGTATGTGATTCTTGGGTTGGGGTTGCTGCATTTCCTGTGGATCGTGCGCTCAGATCTGAAGGAGTGGGCCATTTATGCAGGGGTAGGGGTATTGCTGATGGTGCTGCGAATTCCAGCGGTGGCGAAGCGAGTGCCCAGGTTTGCGGGAGGACGCAAGAGGACCGCCTGAACGCGGGCTGGATATCTTGCCGTTCTTACACGCTCACTCTCCTATATTCCTGTTTCTTGAAATTAAAGGTTGACGGGGTTTCAGATCCCCTTATAATGCGCCCCACTTCCAGCGACAACGGAACGCAAAA
>NZ_VZZR01000035.1:0-15678 GCF_009650555.1 Pseudomonas sp. EMN2 | reverse complement strand
GATGGAAGTCACCCTGATCAAGACCATCGCAATGGAAGACGGTCTGCGCTTCGCCATCCGTGAAGGCGGTCGTACCGTTGGTGCCGGCGTAGTAGCAAAAATTATCGAATAAGTAGTTGATTTACTTGATCAGGCCGGTATAATGGCCGGCCTGATACAGCGTTACAGGTCAGTAGCTCAATTGGCAGAGCGACGGTCTCCAAAACCGTAGGTTGGGGGTTCGATTCCCTCCTGACCTGCCATTCACCTCGGTGTGATGGCTTTCTTCTTACAGGATCCTCCTCGATGACCCCCAAAACTGAAGCCCAAGAATCGCGTTTTGATCTGTTCAAGTGGCTGGCTGTAGTGGCTTTGGTGGTTGTTGCTGTCGTGGGTAATCAGTATTACTCGGCATCGCCGATCCTGTATCGCGTACTCGCACTTCTTGCCCTGGCTGCGGTTGCTGGCTTTGTTGCCCTGCAAACTGCGAAGGGTAAGTCGTTTTTTGC
The DNA here is from genome assembly GCF_009650555.1 of Pseudomonas sp. EMN2. Lineage (NCBI taxonomy): Bacteria > Pseudomonadati > Pseudomonadota > Gammaproteobacteria > Pseudomonadales > Pseudomonadaceae > Pseudomonas > Pseudomonas sp. EMN2. The sequence continues at coordinate 15,190 of NZ_VZZR01000035.1, read as the reverse complement.
GTTGGCGAAGGAAGCTCGTACTGAGATCCGTAAAGTCGTGTGGCCGACCCGCCAAGAAACCACTCAGACCACGCTCATCGTAGTGGCTGTTGTTCTGGTTATGGCGCTGCTGCTGTGGGGTCTTGACTCCCTGCTCGGCTGGGCGGTCTCCTTGATTGTTGGCTAAGGGTGTCCCGTGGCTAAGCGTTGGTACGTAGTGCATGCTTACTCGGGTTACGAGAAGCATGTGATGCGCTCCCTGGTAGAGCGCGTCAAGCTGGCTGGCATGGAAGACGAGTTCGGCGAGATCCTGGTCCCGACCGAAGAAGTCGTTGAAATGCGCAACGGCCAGAAGCGCAAGAGTGAGCGCAAATTCTTCCCTGGCTATGTATTGGTCCAGATGGAAATGAACGAAGGGACTTGGCACCTTGTCAAGGATACCCCTCGGGTCATGGGTTTCATTGGTGGTACCGCAGACAAGCCTGCGCCGATCACCGATAAAGAGGCTGAGGCCATCCTGCGTCGCGTAGCCGACGGCAGTGACAAGCCGAAGCCGAAGACGCTGTTCGAGCCGGGTGAAGTGGTTCGCGTCATTGACGGTCCATTTGCCGACTTCAATGGCAGTGTCGAAGAGGTTAACTACGAGAAGAGCCGTCTGCAGGTTGCAGTGCTCATTTTCGGTCGCTCTACTCCGGTGGAGCTCGAGTTCAGCCAGGTCGAGAAGGTCTAGCCGAACGACGCATCCCATACCCCGCAGCCCTATGTGCTGCGGGGTTTTGTCGTCACTGGGATAAAACGCAAGTCATCCGGGGAGCCATCTGGCGTTCGTACCCGATATTGGAGTAGCTCATGGCTAAGAAGATTCAGGCTTACATCAAGCTGCAAGTAAAGGCCGGCCAGGCCAACCCTAGCCCACCCGTTGGTCCAGCACTGGGTCAACACGGTGTGAACATCATGGAATTCTGCAAGGCCTTCAACGCCCGTACTCAGGGTCAAGAAGCCGGCCTGCCGACTCCTGTGATCATCACTGTTTACAGTGACCGTAGCTTCACCTTCGAAACCAAGAGCACCCCTGCCTCGGTTCTGCTGAAGAAAGCTGCTGGCCTGACCAGCGGTTCGGCTCGCCCGAACACCGTCAAGGTCGGTACCGTGACCCGCGCTCAGCTGGAAGAGATCGCCAAGACCAAGCAGGCCGATCTGACTGCTGCTGACCTGGACGCTGCTGTACGCACCATCGCTGGCTCTGCCCGCAGCATGGGCCTGAACGTGGAGGGTGTGTAATGGCTAAGCTGACCAAGCGCCAAAAGGCTATCGCCGAGAAAATCGAAGCAGGCAAGGCCTACAACTTCGAAGAAGCCGCAGCTCTGCTGGCTTCGCTGCCGAACGCCAAATTCGTCGAGTCGTACGACATCGCCGTAAACCTCGGTGTTGACCCGCGTAAATCCGACCAGGTCGTACGTAGCGCTACCGTGCTGCCACACGGCACTGGCAAGACCGTACGCGTTGCCGTCTTCACCCAGGGTCCAGCTGCTGAAGCCGCTCTGGCTGCCGGCGCTGACCGTGTAGGTATGGACGACCTGGCTGCCGAAATGAAAGCCGGCGACCTGAACTATGACGTCGTTATCGCATCGCCTGATGCCATGCGCGTTGTAGGTCAGCTGGGTCAGGTTCTGGGTCCTCGCGGCCTGATGCCTAACCCGAAAGTCGGTACCGTTTCGCCAGACGTAGCCACTGCCGTGAAAAACGCCAAGGCTGGTCAGGTTCGCTACCGCACCGACAAAAACGGTATCATCCACACCTCCGTTGGCAAAGTCGGCTTCGAAGCTGGCAAGCTGAAGGAAAACGTTGAAGCCCTGATCGCTGATCTGAAGCGTATCAAGCCGGCTTCCTCGAAAGGTATCTACGTCAAGCGCGTTACCCTGAGCACCACTATGGGCCCAGGCCTGATGATCGATCAGAGCTCGCTGAACGTGTAAGACAGTGTTGGCGGGCGTCATGCCCGCCAGCAGCAAAAATTGGGGTCCCTGCCTGGCGGGGGCTATCCAAGACCGTAGGCGGCGCAAGCCTTAAACAACCAGCCTACGCAGATGGTGCTCCCGGTTCCTTACCGAATCAGACACCAAAACGACATCCGGCTTCGGCCAGATGAAACGGTAACAAGCAGGAGTTTTACCCGTGGCAATTAAACTCGAAGACAAGAAGGCCATCGTCGCTGAAGTCAACGAGGCTGCCAAAGTCGCTCTGTCCGCTGTCGTGGCTGATGCCCGTGGTGTGACTGTAGGCGCAATGACCGGACTCCGTAAAGAGGCTCGTGAAGCTGGCGTATACGTACGTGTCGTACGTAACACCCTGCTCAAGCGCGCTGTTGCTGACACTGAATTCAGTGTCCTCAACGACGCCTTCACTGGCCCGACCCTGATCGCTTTCTCCAACGAGCACCCGGGCGCTGCTGCCCGTCTGTTCAAAGAGTTCGCCAAGGGTCAGAGCAAGTTCGAGATCAAGGCAGCTGCGTTTGACGGCAAGTTCATTGCAGCGAACCAGATCGACGTGTTGGCTACCCTGCCGACTCGCGACGAGGCCATCGCGAAGCTGATGAGCGTGATCCAAGGCGCTACCAGCAAGCTGGCCCGCACCCTGGCAGCTATTCGCGACCAGAAAGAAGCAACCGCCGCCTAAGGCGCGCGAAACTCTTTCGAATCATACGTTTAATTTGATAGCTGCTTAGGCTGTCACCCCAATACAGGATTTAAGTCATGTCCCTGACTAACGAGCAAATCATCGAAGCAATCGGCCAGAAAACCGTTCTGGAAGTTGTTGAGCTGATCAAAGCAATGGAAGAAACCTTCGGCGTTACCGCTGCTGTTGCCGCTGCTGGCCCAGCTGCTGCTGCTGCCGTTGTTGAAGAGCAGACCGAGTTCAACGTTGTTCTGGTTGAAGCCGGCGACAAGAAAGTGAACGTCATTAAAGCCGTTCGCGAACTGACCGGTCTGGGCCTGAAAGAAGCCAAAGAGAAAGTCGACGGCGCTCCTCAGGTTGTAGCTGAAGGCGTTTCGAAAGAAGCCGCTGAAGACGCTAAGAAGAAGCTGGAAGAAGCAGGCGCCAAAGTCGAGCTGAAGTAATTTCGACTGTGCGATGCCAGCCCGAGCGTTAAGCGAAGGGCTGATGGCTGGTGGCTTATGCCACCGGCCTTTTTCCGTTATTGGTGGCCGATCAGGTCGGCCCCGATAACGAGCGGTAACCACCATGAGGGTGGCGCAAACCAAGGGGTTTGCACGATTTTCTGGCTGCTCCCGCCGGGAGATGCCAAACAAGCAGGTGACCAAGCTGGGGAATGCTGATGGCTTACTCATACACTGAGAAAAAACGTATCCGCAAGGACTTTAGCAAGTTGCCGGACGTCATGGACGTGCCTTACCTCCTGGCAATCCAGCTGGATTCGTATCGCGAATTCCTGCAGGCAGGAGCATCCAAGGACCAGTTCCGCGACATCGGCCTGCATGCGGCCTTCAAATCGGTATTCCCGATCATCAGCTACTCCGGCAATGCTGCCCTGGAGTACGTCGGCTACCGCCTGGGTGAGCCGGCCTTCGATGTGAAGGAATGTGTCCTGCGCGGTGTGACCTTTGCGGTCCCGCTGCGGGTGAAGGTGCGCCTGATCATCTTCGACAAGGAATCGTCGAACAAAGCGATCAAGGACATCAAAGAGCAAGAAGTCTACATGGGTGAAATCCCCCTGATGACTGAGAACGGTACCTTCGTTATCAACGGTACCGAGCGTGTGATCGTCTCCCAGCTGCACCGTTCGCCGGGTGTGTTCTTCGACCACGACCGTGGCAAGACCCACAGCTCGGGCAAGCTGCTGTACTCCGCACGCATCATCCCTTACCGCGGTTCGTGGCTGGACTTCGAGTTCGACCCGAAGGACTGCGTGTTCGTCCGTATCGACCGTCGCCGCAAACTGCCGGCCTCGGTACTGCTGCGCGCCCTGGGTTACAGCACCGAAGAGGTTCTGAACACCTTCTACACCACCAACGTATTCCACGTTTCCGGCGAAAAACTGAGCCTGGAGCTGGTACCTCAGCGTCTGCGTGGTGAAGTTGCGGTCATGGACATCCATGACGATTCCGGCAAGGTCATCGTCGAGCAGGGCCGCCGTATCACCGCGCGCCACATCAACCAGCTGGAAAAGGCTGGCGTGAAACAGCTGGACGTGCCGCTGGAGTACATGCTGGGCCGCACCACCGCCAAGGCGATCGTGCACCCTGCTACCGGCGAGATCCTGGCCGAGTGCAACACCGAGCTGACCACCGACCTGCTGGTCAAGGTCGCCAAGGCCCAGGTCGTTCGCATCGAAACGCTTTACACCAACGACATCGACTGCGGTCCGTTCATTTCGGACACCCTGAAGATCGATACCACCAGCAACCAACTGGAAGCGCTGGTCGAGATCTACCGCATGATGCGTCCGGGCGAGCCGCCAACAAAGGACGCCGCCGAGACCCTGTTCAACAACCTGTTCTTCAGCGCCGAGCGTTACGACCTGTCCGCCGTTGGTCGCATGAAGTTCAACCGTCGTATCGGTCGTACCGAGATCGAAGGTTCGGGCGTGCTGAGCAAGGAAGACATCGTCGAGGTTCTCAAGACCCTGGTCGACATCCGTAACGGCAAAGGCATCGTCGACGATATCGACCACCTGGGTAACCGTCGCGTCCGTTGCGTCGGCGAGATGGCCGAGAACCAGTTCCGCGTTGGCCTGGTGCGCGTAGAGCGTGCGGTCAAAGAGCGTCTGTCGATGGCTGAAAGCGAAGGCCTGATGCCGCAAGACCTGATCAACGCCAAGCCGGTTGCGGCGGCGGTGAAAGAGTTCTTCGGCTCCAGCCAGCTCTCGCAGTTCATGGACCAGAACAACCCGCTCTCCGAGATCACCCACAAGCGTCGTGTCTCTGCACTCGGCCCTGGCGGTCTGACCCGTGAGCGCGCTGGCTTCGAAGTCCGTGACGTACACCCGACCCACTACGGCCGCGTGTGCCCGATCGAAACGCCGGAAGGCCCGAACATCGGTCTGATCAACTCCCTGGCGGCCTACGCCCGCACCAACCAGTACGGCTTCCTGGAAAGCCCGTACCGCGTGGTGAAAGAGGGTGTGGTCAGCGACGACATCGTGTTCCTGTCCGCGATCGAAGAAGCCGATCACGTCATCGCCCAGGCTTCGGCCGCGATGAACGAGAAGAAGCAGCTGATCGACGAGCTGGTAGCGGTCCGTCACCTGAACGAATTCACCGTCAAGGCGCCGGAAGACGTCACCCTGATGGACGTTTCGCCGAAGCAGGTAGTTTCGGTTGCTGCGTCGCTGATTCCGTTCCTCGAGCACGACGACGCCAACCGTGCGTTGATGGGTTCGAACATGCAGCGTCAGGCTGTACCTACCCTGCGTGCCGACAAGCCGCTGGTCGGTACCGGCATGGAGCGCAACGTTGCCCGTGACTCCGGCGTCTGCGTCGTGGCCCGTCGTGGCGGCGTGATCGACTCCGTCGATGCCAGCCGTATCGTGGTGCGTGTTGCCGATGACGAAGTAGAAACCGGTGAAGCCGGTGTCGACATCTACAACCTGACCAAATACACCCGTTCCAACCAGAACACCTGCATCAACCAGCGTCCGCTGGTGAGCAAGGGTGACGTGGTCAAGCGCAACGACATCATGGCCGACGGCCCGTCCACCGACATGGGTGAACTGGCGCTGGGTCAGAACATGCGCATCGCGTTCATGGCCTGGAACGGTTTCAACTTCGAAGACTCCATCTGTCTGTCGGAGCGCGTGGTTCAGGAAGACCGCTTCACCACGATCCACATCCAGGAACTGACCTGTGTGGCCCGTGACACCAAGCTTGGCCCAGAGGAAATCACCGCGGACATCCCGAACGTGGGTGAAGCTGCGCTGAACAAGCTGGACGAAGCCGGTATCGTCTACGTAGGTGCCGAAGTCGGCGCTGGTGACATCCTGGTCGGCAAGGTCACTCCGAAAGGCGAGACCCAGCTGACGCCGGAAGAAAAACTGCTGCGCGCGATCTTCGGTGAGAAGGCCAGCGACGTCAAAGACACCTCCCTGCGCGTGCCGACCGGCACCAAGGGTACCGTCATCGACGTACAGGTCTTCACCCGTGATGGCGTTGAGCGCGACAGCCGCGCCCTGTCCATCGAGAAGATGCAGCTGGACGAGATCCGCAAGGACCTGAACGAAGAGTTCCGCATCGTCGAAGGCGCAACCTTCGAGCGTCTGCGTTCCGCGCTGAACGGCCAGGTGGTTGACGGTGGTGCGGGCCTGAAGAAAGGCACCGTGATCACTGACGACGTGCTGAACGGTCTGGAGCACGGCCAGTGGTTCAAACTGCGCATGGCCGAAGATGCACTGAACGAGCAGCTGGAAAAGGCTCAGCAGTACATCGTCGATCGCCGCCGTCTGCTGGACGACAAGTTCGAAGACAAGAAGCGCAAGCTGCAGCAGGGCGATGACCTGGCTCCGGGCGTACTGAAGATCGTCAAGGTCTACCTGGCAATCCGCCGTCGCATCCAGCCGGGCGACAAGATGGCCGGTCGTCACGGTAACAAAGGTGTGGTCTCGGTGATCATGCCGGTCGAAGACATGCCGCACGACGCCAACGGTACTCCGGTCGACGTCGTACTGAACCCGCTGGGCGTACCTTCGCGTATGAACGTCGGTCAGATCCTTGAAACCCACCTGGGCCTCGCGGCCAAAGGCCTGGGCGAGAAGATCGACCGCATGATCGAAGAGCAGCGCAAAGCCGCTGAGCTGCGTGGTTTCCTCACCGAGATCTACAACGAGATCGGTGGTCGTCAGGAGAACCTGGACGAGTTCACCGACGAAGAGATCCTCGCCCTGGCGCACAACTTGAAGAAGGGCGTGCCAATGGCCACTCCAGTCTTCGACGGTGCCAAGGAGAGCGAGATCAAGGCCATGCTGAAACTGGCAGACCTGCCAGAAAGCGGCCAGATGGTGCTGTTCGATGGCCGTACCGGCAACAAGTTCGAGCGTGCTGTGACCGTTGGTTACATGTACATGCTCAAGCTGAACCACTTGGTGGACGACAAGATGCACGCGCGTTCCACTGGTTCTTACAGCCTGGTTACCCAGCAGCCGCTGGGTGGTAAGGCGCAGTTCGGTGGTCAGCGTTTCGGGGAGATGGAAGTGTGGGCGCTGGAAGCATACGGCGCGGCATACACCCTGCAAGAAATGCTCACAGTGAAGTCGGACGACGTGAACGGCCGTACCAAGATGTACAAGAACATCGTGGATGGCGATCACCGTATGGAGCCGGGCATGCCCGAGTCCTTCAACGTGTTGATCAAAGAGATCCGTTCGCTCGGTATCGACATCGATCTGGAAACCGAATAACACGTGACGCGAAGGGGAGTGCGGCAGCTGCTGCCCACTCCCTGCTCCGCCAGGAGGAAAGGCCTTGAAAGACCTACTGAATTTGCTGAAAAACCAGGGTCAAGTCGAAGAGTTCGACGCCATCCGTATCGGTCTGGCGTCGCCTGAAATGATCCGTTCGTGGTCGTTCGGTGAAGTCAAGAAGCCGGAAACCATCAACTACCGTACGTTCAAGCCTGAGCGTGACGGCCTGTTCTGCGCCAAGATCTTTGGCCCAGTCAAGGACTACGAGTGCCTGTGCGGCAAGTACAAGCGCCTGAAGCACCGTGGTGTGATCTGCGAGAAGTGCGGCGTTGAAGTCGCCCTGGCCAAGGTTCGTCGTGAGCGCATGGCGCACATCGAACTGGCCTCGCCGGTTGCCCACATCTGGTTCCTGAAGTCGCTGCCGTCCCGTATCGGCCTGCTGATGGACATGACCCTGCGTGACATCGAGCGCGTGCTCTACTTCGAGAGCTACGTCGTGATCGACCCGGGCATGACCACCCTCGAGAAGGGCCAGCTGCTCAACGACGAACAGTACTTCGAAGCGCTGGAAGAGTTCGGTGACGACTTCGATGCCCGCATGGGTGCCGAGGCTGTCCGCGAGCTGCTGCACGCTATCGACCTGGAGCACGAGATTGGCCGTCTGCGCGAAGAAATTCCGCAAACCAACTCGGAAACCAAGATCAAGAAGCTGTCCAAGCGCCTGAAGCTGATGGAAGCTTTCCAGGGCTCGGGCAACCTGCCTGAGTGGATGGTCCTGACCGTCCTGCCAGTCCTGCCGCCGGACCTGCGTCCGCTGGTACCGCTGGATGGCGGCCGCTTCGCGACCTCCGACCTGAACGACCTGTATCGTCGGGTGATCAACCGTAACAACCGTCTGAAGCGCCTGCTCGATCTGTCGGCGCCGGACATCATCGTGCGCAACGAAAAGCGCATGCTGCAGGAAGCGGTCGACGCCCTGCTCGACAACGGCCGTCGCGGTCGCGCCATCACTGGCTCGAACAAGCGTCCGCTGAAGTCGCTGGCCGACATGATCAAAGGTAAGCAAGGTCGCTTCCGTCAGAACTTGCTCGGTAAGCGCGTGGACTACTCCGGTCGCTCGGTAATTACCGTAGGCCCGACCCTGCGCCTGCACCAGTGCGGTCTGCCGAAGAAGATGGCCCTCGAGCTGTTCAAACCGTTCATTTTCGGCAAGCTGGAAATGCGTGGTCTGGCGACCACCATCAAGGCCGCCAAGAAGATGGTCGAGCGCGAGCTGCCAGAGGTGTGGGACGTTCTCGCCGAAGTGATTCGCGAACACCCCGTACTGCTCAACCGTGCACCGACCCTGCACCGTCTGGGTATCCAGGCCTTTGAACCGGTACTGATCGAAGGTAAGGCTATCCAGCTGCACCCGCTGGTCTGCGCCGCGTACAACGCCGACTTCGACGGTGACCAGATGGCCGTTCACGTGCCGCTGACGCTGGAAGCCCAGCTCGAAGCGCGCGCGCTGATGATGTCGACCAACAACATTCTGTCGCCAGCCAACGGTGAGCCAATCATCGTTCCGTCGCAGGACGTTGTACTGGGTCTGTACTACATGACCCGTGAAGCCATCAACGCCAAGGGCGAAGGTCGCGTATTCGCCGACCTGCAGGAAGTCGACCGCGTATTCCGCGCCGGCGAAGCTGCCCTGCACGCGAAAATCAAGGTTCGTATCAACGAAACCGTGAAAGAGCGTGACGGTTCGGTGGTCAAGAACACCCGCATCGTCGACACCACTGTCGGCCGTGCGCTGCTGTTCCAGGTTGTACCGGCAGGCCTGCCGTACGACGTGGTCAACCAGCCGATGAAGAAGAAGGCGATCTCCAAGCTGATCAACCAGTGCTACCGCGTGGTTGGTCTGAAAGAGACCGTTATCTTCGCTGACCAGCTGATGTACACCGGTTTCGCTTACTCGACCATTTCCGGCGTTTCCATCGGTGTTAACGACTTCGTTATCCCGGACGAGAAAGCCCGCATCATCGGTAACGCTACCGATGAAGTGAAGGAAATCGAGAGCCAGTACGCCTCCGGCCTGGTAACCCAGGGCGAGAAGTACAACAAGGTCATCGACTTGTGGTCGAAGGCGAACGACGAAGTGTCCAAGGCGATGATGGCCAACCTCTCGAAAGAGAAGGTCATCGACCGCGAAGGCAAGGAAGTCGAGCAAGAGTCCTTCAACTCGATGTACATGATGGCCGACTCCGGTGCTCGTGGTTCCGCGGCCCAGATCCGTCAGCTGGCCGGTATGCGTGGCCTGATGGCCAAGCCGGACGGCTCGATCATCGAGACGCCGATCACCGCGAACTTCCGTGAAGGTCTGAGCGTACTGCAGTACTTCATCTCGACTCACGGTGCTCGTAAAGGTCTGGCGGATACCGCACTGAAGACTGCGAACTCCGGTTACCTGACTCGCCGTCTGGTAGACGTTGCCCAGGATCTGGTCGTGACCGAGATCGACTGCGGCACCGACCAGGGTCTGCTGATGACCCCGCACATCGAAGGCGGCGACGTTGTCGAGCCGCTGGGTGAGCGTGTACTGGGTCGTGTCATCGCCCGTGACGTGTTCAAGCCAGGTACCGAGGACGTCATCGTTCCTGCCGGCACCCTGGTCGACGAGCAGTGGGTCGAGTTCATCGAGCTGAACAGCATCGACGAAGTGGTCGTGCGTTCGCCGATCAGCTGCGAAACCCGCTACGGCATCTGCGCCAAGTGCTACGGTCGCGACCTGGCTCGCGGTCACCAGGTGAACATCGGTGAAGCTGTCGGCGTTATCGCTGCACAGTCGATCGGTGAGCCGGGTACCCAGCTGACCATGCGTACGTTCCACATCGGTGGTGCTGCAAGCCGTACTTCGGCTGCCGACAGCGTCCAGGTGAAGAACGGCGGTATGGTGCGTCTGCACAACCTGAAGCAGGTCGAGCGTGCCGATGGCAACCTGGTTGCCGTGTCGCGTTCCGGCGAGCTGGCCATTGCCGACGAGTTCGGCCGTGAGCGTGAGCGCTACAAGCTGCCTTACGGTGCGGTGATTTCGGTCAAGGAAGGTGACAAGGTCGAAGCTGGCGCCATCGTCGCCAAGTGGGACCCGCACACCCACCCGATCGTTACCGAGCTGAAAGGTACCGTGACCTTCGTGGGCATGGAAGAAAACATCACCATCAAGCGCCAGACCGACGAACTGACCGGTCTGACCAACATTGAAGTCCTGGACGTCAAGGATCGCCCTGCCGCTGGCAAGGAAATCCGTCCGGCCATCAAGATGGTCGATGCCAATGGCAAGGATCTGTACCTGCCAGGTACCGACGTACCTGCTCAGTACTTCCTGCCAGCCAACGCCCTCGTCGGTGTGGCTGACGGTGCTCAGATCGGCGTCGGTGACGTTATTGCGCGTATCCCGCAAGAAACCTCGAAGACCCGTGACATCACCGGTGGTCTGCCACGCGTTGCCGACCTGTTCGAAGCGCGTCGTCCGAAAGAAGCCTCGATTCTGGCTGAAGTCAGCGGCACCATCGCCTTCGGTAAAGAGACCAAGGGCAAGCGCCGTCTGGTCATCACTCCGACCGATGGCAGCGATCCGTACGAAGAGCTGATTCCGAAGTGGCGCCACCTGAACGTCTTCGAAGGCGAACAGGTAAACCGCGGCGAAGTTATCTCCGACGGCCCGAGCGATCCGCACGACATCCTGCGTCTGCTGGGTGTAAGCGCGCTGGCGAAGTACATCGTCAACGAGATCCAGGACGTTTACCGTCTGCAAGGCGTTAAGATCAACGACAAGCACATCGAGACCATCCTGCGCCAGATGCTGCGCAAGGTCGAGATCGCCGAGTCGGGTGACTCCAGCTTCATCAAGGGCGACCAGATGGAACTGACTCACGTGCTGGTCGAGAACGAGCGTCTCGCCGCCGAAGACAAGTTCATCTCGAAGTTCACCCGCGTACTGCTGGGTATCACCAAGGCCTCGCTGTCGACCGAGTCGTTCATTTCCGCGGCTTCCTTCCAGGAAACCACCCGCGTACTGACCGAAGCGGCCGTTACCGGCAAGCGCGATTACCTGCGCGGCCTGAAAGAGAACGTGGTCGTGGGTCGTCTGATCCCGGCCGGTACCGGTCTGGCGTATCACAGCGAGCGCAAGCGCCGCCGTGAAGCCGACAAGCCGCTGCGTGTGAGCGCCAGTGAGGTGGAAGCCGCACTGACCGAAGCGCTGAACTCCAGCGGTAACTAAGTACAGGGCAGGGCCCCGGCAAGCCCCGCGCGACCATCGATGACATGAAATGTTGCCGATGATCGGGCGGGGAGGGCCGGGGCCTCGTCTTGACTGGGTGCAAGATCCTCCGTAGACTTTTGTACCCTTAAATTTGGTGAGGCTCCGTCTCGCCAATTTTTGGCTTTCTTGCAAGACAATTGAGTCGCAAGGCAATCAGTGGAGCTAGTAGATGGCAACTATCAACCAGCTGGTACGTCAGCCGCGTAAGCGTTCGGTCGAGAAATCGGACGTTCCTGCGCTGCAGAACTGCCCGCAACGTCGTGGCGTGTGCACCCGCGTGTACACCACTACGCCGAAAAAACCTAACTCGGCACTGCGTAAAGTATGCCGTGTGCGTCTGACCAACGGTTTCGAGGTTTCCTCGTACATCGGTGGTGAAGGCCACAACCTGCAAGAGCACAGCGTCGTCCTGATCCGTGGCGGCCGTGTAAAAGACTTGCCAGGTGTTCGTTACCACACCGTTCGCGGCTCTCTGGATACTTCGGGCGTCAAAGGCCGTAACCAGGGTCGTTCGAAGTACGGTACCAAGCGTCCGAAGTAATCGGCCGTTTGCAGACATCCATTTTTTTGAGTCGATAAGAGTAAGGTCGGGCAGGGGTCGAAGACCCACGTCCCGGGCTAACCTGAAGACCGTTTGAGGGCTTATCATGCCAAGACGTCGTGTAGCAGCAAAACGTGAGATCCTTGACGATCCGAAGTACGGATCCCAGATCCTCGCCAAGTTCATGAACCACGTGATGGAAAGCGGCAAGAAGGCCGTAGCCGAGCGCATCGTTTACGGTGCCCTGGATACCGTCAAAGCACGCAAGAACAGCGACCCCCTGGAAATCTTCGAGAAAGCTCTCGACGCCATCGCTCCGCTGGTCGAAGTTAAGTCCCGCCGTGTTGGCGGTGCCACTTACCAGGTTCCGGTTGAAGTTCGTCCATCCCGTCGTAACGCTCTGGCAATGCGCTGGCTCGTAGACTACGCCCGCAAGCGCGGCGAGAAGTCGATGGCCCTGCGCCTGGCCGGTGAACTGCTGGATGCTGCCGAAGGCAAAGGTGCTGCAGTCAAGAAGCGTGAAGACGTTCACCGTATGGCTGAAGCCAACAAAGCGTTCTCGCACTACCGCTTCTAATTCAAGCATCAATCATTTTGCGAGGGCTTTATGGCTCGTACTACAGCAATTAACCGCTACCGTAACATTGGTATCTGTGCCCACGTTGACGCGGGCAAGACCACCACTACCGAGCGGATCCTGTTCTACACAGGTCTGAGCCACAAGATGGGCGAGGTGCATGACGGCGCCGCGACCACCGACTGGATGGTGCAAGAGCAAGAGCGCGGTATCACCATTACCTCCGCTGCTGTTACCACCTTCTGGAAAGGTTCCCGTGGTCAGTACGACAACTACCGCGTAAACGTCATCGATACCCCCGGCCACGTTGACTTCACCATTGAAGTAGAGCGTTCGCTGCGTGTACTCGACGGCGCGGTCGTTGTGTTCTGCGGTACCTCCGGCGTTGAGCCGCAGTCCGAAACCGTATGGCGTCAGGCCAACAAGTACGGCGTTCCACGTGTTGTTTACGTGAACAAGATGGACCGTGCCGGTGCCAACTTCCTGCGCGTTATCGGCCAGATCAAGAACCGCCTGGGTCACACCCCGGTTCCGGTCCAGCTGGCTATCGGTGCAGAAGACGACTTCCAGGGTCAGGTTGACCTGATCAAGATGAAAGCCATCTACTGGAACGATGACGACAAAGGCACCACCTATCGCGAGGAAGAGATTCCTGCTGAGCTGGTGGACCTGGCCAACGAATGGCGCAGCAACATGGTCGAGGCTGCTGCCGAGGCCAACGAAGAGCTGATGAACAAGTACCTTGAAGAAGGTGACCTGTCCGTCGAAGACATCAAGGCTGGTCTGCGCGCCCGTACCCTGGCGAGCGAGATCGTTCCTGCTGTCTGCGGTTCGTCGTTCAAGAACAAGGGCGTTCCCCTGGTTCTCGACGCCGTTATCGACTTCCTGCCAGCTCCGACCGAAATCCCGGCGATCAAGGGTATCCACCCTGACCTGATCGACGTGCCGAAGGATGAGGTCACTGCTGAACAGTACGACGAGCGTCCTGCTGACGACAACGAGCCGTTCTCGGCCCTGGCGTTCAAGATCGCTACCGACCCGTTCGTTGGTACTCTGACCTTCGTCCGCGTTTACTCGGGCTTCCTGACCTCCGGTGACTCCGTCATCAACTCGGTCAAGGGCAAGAAAGAACGCGTTGGCCGTATGGTGCAGATGCACGCCAACCAGCGTGAAGAGATCAAAGAAGTACGCGCTGGCGACATCGCTGCTCTGATCGGCATGAAGGACGTCACCACCGGTGACACCCTGTGCAACGCCGACAAGCCGATCATCCTCGAGCGTATGGACTTCCCTGAGCCGGTAATTTCGCTCTCCGTAGAGCCGAAAACCAAGGCTGACCAGGAGAAGATGGGTATCGCTCTGGGCAAACTGGCCCAGGAAGACCCGTCGTTCCGCGTCAAGACCGACGAAGAAACCGGCCAGACCATCATCTCCGGTATGGGTGAGCTGCACCTGGACATCCTCGTTGACCGCATGAAGCGCGAGTTCAACGTCGAGTGCAACGTCGGCAAGCCGCAGGTTTCGTACCGCGAGAAGATCACCAAGTCCAACGTCGAGATCGAAGGCAAGTTCGTTCGTCAGTCGGGTGGTCGTGGTCAGTTCGGTCACTGCTGGATCCGTTTCTCGGAGCCGGACGTGGACGAGAAGGGCAACATCACCGAAGGTCTGGTGTTCGCCAACGAAGTCGTTGGTGGTGTGATTCCTAAGGAATTCATCGCCCCGATCCAGAAGGGTATCGAAGAGCAGATGAAAAACGGCGTTGTTGCCGGCTATCCGCTCCTCGGCCTGAAGGCTACTGTATTCGACGGTTCGTACCACGACGTCGACTCCAACGAAATGGCGTTCAAAATCGCTGCTTCGATGGCTACCAAGCAACTGGCCCAGAAGGGCGGTGGCGTGGTCCTCGAACCGATCATGAAGGTCGAGGTTGTAACCCCGGAAGATTACCTGGGTGACGTGATGGGTGACCTGAGCCGTCGTCGTGGGATGATCCAGGGTAATGAAGACTCGGTGTCCGGCAAGGTAATCACTGCTGAGGTGCCGCTCGGAGAGATGTTCGGTTACGCGACCGACGTTCGTTCCATGTCTCAGGGTCGCGCAAGCTACTCCATGGAATTCTCCAAATACGCCGAAGCTCCGTCGAACATCGTCGAAGCACTCGTTAAAAAACAAGGCTAATCCCCTTTAGGCAAGAGGTTCACTGTCGTGGCTAAAGAAAAATTTGATCGTTCCCTTCCCCACGTTAACGTCGGCACCATCGGCCACGTTGACCACGGTAAGACCACTCTGACCGCAGCTCTGACCCGCGTCTGCTCCGAAGTTTTCGGTTCGGCCGTCGTTGAGTTCGACAAGATCGACTCGGCTCCGGAAGAAAAA